>CALAGB010000250.1 GCA_937891245.1 uncultured Thermomicrobiales bacterium
TTTTTTTTCAAGCAGAAGACGGCATACGAGATCAACGACGTCCAATACGCCCTTTCGCGTACACCCCATAAAGGTGAGGCGGTATACTAACCGGCATGGTCGTGACGCCACGTTCCACGACGCGCACGCGCGGTTCGATCGAACGAGAGGACGCGGTGACCGCAACACCCTCGTCTGAATGGATGGTCGAGTCCACCAATCTCCGCAAAAGCTATGGCAAGGTCATCGCACTCGAAGGGTTGTCGGTCCAGATACCCCGTGCGGCGGTTGGCCTGCTCGGGGCGAATGGCGCCGGAAAATCGACGTTGATCAAGCTCTTGCTTGGTCTTCAAACGCCTGTTTCCGGTGATGCGTCCGTTCTCGGCTTCAACGTTCGAACCGAACCGCTCCGCATGCGCGAGCACGTCGGCTACATGCCGGAATCGGACAGCCTTCCGCTTGATGTGACTGCTGCTGATTTCGTCGGCCACATGGCGGAAATAAGCGGGCTGCCGACCCGCGAAGCACGCCTACGCGCCGCCGAGACGCTCTATCAGTGCGGAGTCGACGAAGAACGTTATCGGCTGATGCGCGAGTTTTCGACCGGCATGAAGCAGCGGGTCAAGCTCGCGCAAGCGATCGTCCATGATCCTGACCTCGTCTTTCTCGACGAGCCGACCAATGGTATGGACCCGGCCGGTCGCGACGATATGCTCCGGCTCATCGGACGCATCCACAACGATCTCGGCATCACCGTCATCCTGAGCTCGCATCTGCTCGAAGATGTCGAACTCGTCTGTGATTATGTCGTGATGCTCGAACACGGGCGCCTCGCCATGACGGGGCCGCTCACCTCCCTGGTGCAAGGCGAAGGCGATGTTGTCGTGCAAATCGATGGAGACATCGATCGCTTCGTCGGCGAACTCCAGGCTCGCGGCCTCGATGCTCGGCGTCGCGACCGCGATATTTTGCTCGCCTATCACGATGAGTCGGTCTTCGATGTGGTGCGTGATCTGAGTATCGATCAGGATGTTCTGCTACGCGGGCTGCGGCGGGATACCCGCACGCTCGAAGATGTCTACCTCCAGCGGATGAGCGAGCAAACGGAGAATGAGGCGGCCAATGTCCACGCCGATTGACCGGCCCCTCGCCGGCAGCTCTCCAAATCAGTCCGAGGCGGAAATCTATGATCGTGGCTATCGTCATTACGACGGGCCTCGCGAGGGCCGGCGCCACGCGATTCAGGCGCTCATCATCTATTCGATCAAGCGCGGCCTCGGTATCAAGAAGCGCTGGACTGCCAAGATCATCCCGATCTTGATCTACGCCTTTGCCTTTTTCCCCGTCCTCATCATCATCGGAATCCGCGCGTTCGTCGGCGACGCAGCCGGGAGTCTCAGCTATCTGTCGCTCTACGGCGCGATTTCGATCATCATGGTCGTCTTCGCGGCTGCCACCGCGCCGGAAATGCTCTGCGATGACCGGCGCCAAAAGGTGCTCCCACTCTATTTTTCACGCGCCATCAGCCGCGGCGACTACCTGCTCGCCAAGATCAGCGGGCTCGGCATCTTGATGGGCACCGTGGCACTCCTCCCGGCGTTTATCCTGTTTCTTGGCTCGACGTTTCTCGCCAAGAGCCCGGTGACCTATTTCTTCGATCACATCGCGGATCTCTTGCGTATCGTCGCAGTCGGCACGCTCCTGGCGTTCTTATTCGCCTCGATCGGTCTTCTCATCGCCGGCTTCACCGAACGCAAAAGCATCGCGGCCGCGGTGTATATCGGCGCGGTACTGCTTGTCGCCGGGTTTGCCAACGCGCTCTTCAACGCCATCAACGCCGGCTGGCATCGGTATTTCATCCTGGCCGACGTCAGCGCCGTTTCGGATGGGCTGACCAGTTGGATTTTCGGCATTCCACTTAGTCAGGATAGCATGACGGCGCAGGCGAACCTGAATGGAGCCTGGTATCTCGTCACTGTCGCCGTTGTCGTGGTCGCCTGCGCGGCCGTCATGTTTCGGCAGTATCTCCGTGAAGAATAACCGGCATGAGGACCAACCATCGGTCACCGCGATGGCCACCCCAACGGCAACGCCGAACGGTGAACTACATGCAGGCATCGAGAAAGCGACTGTTGAGATTGAGCATCTCTCCAAGTGGTATGGCGATGTGGTGGCGGTCGCCGACGTTTCGTTCGGCATTGGGCCGGGAGTCACCGGCCTGCTGGGGCCGAACGGAGCGGGCAAGTCAAGCATTCTAAAAGTGCTCGCCGGGCTGCTTAAGCCGTCGGCCGGCGAAGTCCGTATCATGGGCCGGCCAGTGCGCTCTGATATACACCTCTTCCGGCTCATCGGCATGGTTCCCGAGCAAGAGATGGTCTACCCCTATTTGACAGGACGCGAATTCGTCCGCCTGAACGCGAGCTTGCAAGGGGTGACCGATATCGACGGCGCGACGCAACGCGCGCTCGTGACCGCCGATCTTGGAGACGCGGCGGAGCGTCGCATCGGTGGATACTCCAAAGGCATGCGTCAGCGTATCAAGATCGCCGCCGCGCTCGTTCACGATCCGGAGATCCTGGTACTGGACGAACCGTTGACTGGCACAGATCCGGTGCAGCGCGTACAGCTCATCCAGCTCATTCAGAAACTCGGTGCCCACGGTAAAACCGTCTTCGTTTCGTCGCATGTCCTGCACGAAGTCGAGCGCCTGGCCGATCGTATTATCGTGATCGTCAACGGGAAACTCGCTGCCGTCGGCGACTTCCATGCCATTCGCGACAAGATCGATGAACATGCGCGCACGATTCGCGTCAAGTCGACGAATGATCGGGACCTCGCCTCGATGTTGATCACCACCCCACACGTGACATCGGTTCGGATCGATCCCGATCCGCAGTCGATCGTCATCGAAGCGGAAGATGTACGCGCAGTCTACCGGCTGCTGCCGCGCATCGCGCGTGAGCACGATATTCGACTGTTTGAGGTCACGTCGCTGGATGATTCGCTGGCGAGCGTCTTCGCCTACATAACCCAACGATGAGGGGCGAGATGACCGCCGGCAACCGACGGACGGACGACGCATGATGCTGGCAACCTTTCCGACGCTCTGGTTGACGCTGCGCCAATTCGCTGCCGGGCGAGCGACGCGCGTCGTCGCTTTCTTCGCCGCGACACCGATCATCTTCTCGTTGGTCTATCTCTTTAATTCGGGCGGATCGACCGCCAACGAGTTTCTTGGCAGCATTTTCAACGAGTTTCTGGCACCGACGATCGTGCCGCTCGCCACGTTGATCCTCGCCACCGCCACGCTCGGCAACGAACTGAGCGATCGCACGATCGTTTATATCGCGCTCAAACCGATCGCACGCTGGCGAATCGTCATCGAAAAATTCATCGGCACCTTTATCGTCACCGGGGTCGCGTTCATCGTTGGCATCTCCATCACCTGGGCGCTGGTCGCTTTTGGACCAGAAATGCCGGGTGGATCGACGCTGCCGGCGATGATCGTATCGTCACTCTTTGGCGTCGCCGCCTACGGCGCGGTCTTTCTCTTCTTCAGCCTGGTCATTCCGCGCGCGCTCCTCGTCGGGGTCATCTACATCCTCCTCTGGGAAAGCCTGCTGGCACGTTACATTCCCGGCATCCGAATCCTCAGCATCCGTCATTTCATGCAGTCGATCTTCGTTCACTGGGTTAATGACTCGCGCGTAACAATTCCCCAGCCGACACAGTTGGTATCGGCCATCATCGTGTTGGTTGCGGTGGTGATCGTGTCGCTGATTCTCGCGTCGCTCCGCTTACGGCGGATGAATCTCGACTGAGCAGGCTTCTTCAGTTCCTGTCTCAACCGGCGCTACAATGCGATCGAACGCCGCCGATCGATTGCCGTCACGCGGGAGCGATCGCGCATGATCTTTCGGGCACCATCTCAAATCCTCAGTCACCGCCGTCGCTACGGCGAGATCATCCGTGTGCTCTCCCGCCACGGCGTCGGCTCAATCATCGAACAACTCGGTCTCAGCTCACTGATTCCGGTCAAGCGCGGGGTGTTCAAGCGATCGCCGAACGGCGTCGCGCTTAGCCAGGCCGAACACGTACGTATCGCGCTCGAGGACCTCGGAACCACCTTTATCAAGCTCGGACAGATTCTCTCGACGCGTGAAGATCTGCTGCCGCCGGCGTATATCGCCGAGCTGCGTAAGCTGCGGGATCAGGTGCCACCTGTGCCGACGGCGGACATCCGGAATGTGATCGAAGAATCTATGGGGAAATCGATCGAGACACTCTTCTCGTCGTTCGATAACGTGCCGCTGGCCGCGGCCTCAATCGGTCAGGTCCACGCGGCAACGCTCCACAGCGGCGAACGCGTCGTCGTCAAGGTGCAGAAACCGGGCATCGCGGCGCAGGTCGAAGAGGACCTGGCGATCTTGCAGCAAATTGCGCGTTTCGCGCAGGGCCGCGCTCCCCTTGCCGACGCCTATGATCTCATCGCGCTGGTCGATGAGTTCGGCTGGACACTGCGGAGTGAATTGGATTACATGCGCGAAGGGCGCAACGCGGATCAATTTCGCGCCAACTTCGTGCACAGTCGCGATATCGTCATTCCCAAAATCTACTGGGAACTGACGTCATCGTCGGTCATCACCGAGGAACGGATCGACGGCATCAAGATCGACGACATCGACGCGATCGAGACGGCCGGTATCGATCGCAAACAGCTCGCCCAACGCTCGTCGCGCATCATCTTCCTCCAGATCTTCGACCATCGCTTCTACCACGCCGATCCGCACCCCGGTAATTACGTTGTGTTACCGAACGGCCGCATCGCGATGTTCGATTTCGGCATGGTAGGCCGGGTCGACAAAGTCACGCACGACGCGCTGCTGTCGCTCGCCGCCGGTGTCGTGCGTGAGGACGCCAGCGATGTCGTCGACAGTCTGACAATGCTCAACGTCGTCAAACATGGCGCCGATCGGAGTGGGCTGCGCCGCGATGTCCAGCACCTGCTGGATCGCTACCTCGGCATGACGCTGGAGGAATATCGCTTTGAAGTCGTGATCGACGACGTCATGGCGATCGTGCGCCGCCGCCGGCTGCAGCTCCCGTCAGAAATCAGTCTGCTGCTCAAGACGCTCGCGATGGCGGAGGGGGTTGGACGCCGTATCGATCCCGATCTCAGACCGGTCGAAATCGCCGCGCCCTATATTCGTCGCGCGATCGTCGACCAGTGGATGCCGGACACCTGGATCCCGGAGCTGCTCGCGACCGGCGACGATCTCCGGCGTCTCCTGATGTACCTGCCGAAGCGCACCGAACGGCTCCTCACTCGAGCCGAGCAAGGAGACATCGAGATTGGCATTCGGTTGGTGCATCTCGATGAGTTTCTGGGGACCTTTCATCTCCTGATCAACCGGTTGATCATGGCGATACTGCTTGGCGCCAGCGTCGTGAGCCTCGGACTGCTTCTAACGCTCTATCATCCATCCTGGCTCGTAACCTGGCTGGGCCCACTCTTTGGGATTGGAGTGGCCGTCTCGATCCTGGTAGCGATGCTCCTCGCCTGGCGGATACTGCGAGACCGGCCGAAATCGCGCTAAGTTGAGGGCACGTCGGGCTCTTTGACGCGCAGCGTCTCCCCGTCAATCACGATCGGCAACCCCGCTTCCGCCCAGGCGATGACGCCTCCTGCGATATTGCGGACGTGTTCGAATCCGGATTGCAGCAGGAATTGGGTCGCATAGGCGCTGCGGACGCCTGAGCGGCAGATGACAAGTAGTTGCTGATCGCGTGGCAGTGTATCGGCACCCGCGCTCAATTGCCCGAGCGGGATATGCGTTACCTCGGGGATCGCGACCTCGTCTAATTCTTCGGGTTCGCGCACATCGAGGATAACCGCGTCACCGGCCGAAACCGCCTTCCAGGCATCGACCGGCGCGACCTCGGGTACGTTCGGCACGGAATGATTGCTCATCAGAAACGCTCACCTCCACCACATCCACTCGCAGTTATGTCGTCACACCAAGTTCCCGGCGGCGCACGGTCTCGGTCGCCTGCGCTTGCAGCGTCTGCAGTTTCTCCGAGAGATGCACCGGATAGGGCGTAGCTCCGTCGAGTGGCATGAGGCTCGCCGGCATGCTCTCGATCTCACGCCGGTGCCGGTCGCGAATCTCAGTGAGCGACGGACGCATCAACCTCGTCCCGCCCCGCATGACCGGTTCGAGAAGCGGCTCCCAGGCGGCTCCCGGAGCGGCTTCGTCGCGACAGGCGATGAGATCCTCAACAAAAGCGCCAATATCATCGCGACGGCGCCAGACCTGCTTCGGCCCAACCAGCGTCGCCTTACCAGTGCTCAGCTTGAGTGTCGGTCGATCCTCGAACTGTACGAGCTTGTAGACCATGTCGATCGAAGGCACATCCGCCGACGTGCCCAGACGCGTCCCGATGCCGTAGGCGTCAATCGGCGCTCCGGCGCGTTGTAATTCAACAAGATCATGTTCATCCAGGCCGCCACTCGCCAGAATTTGCACCTCCGGCAATCCAGCGTCATCCAGAATGGCGCGGACTTCATTCGACAGCGCGACGAGGTCACCGCTGTCGAGCCGCACCGCACGGATGTGGCGCCCCTGCACGGCCAGCTCACGGCCAACCTGGGCAGCGTGCCGTGCACCGCGCAGCGTGTCGTAGGTATCGATCAAGAGCGTAACGTCGCCGGGAAACGTACCCGCAAAGGCGCGGAAAGCATCGAGCTCGCTCGTGAAAATTTCGATAAACGAGTGTGCCACCGTGCCCGAAACCGGAATACCGAACCGTTCACCTGCCAAAACGTTGCTCGTCCCGACGAACCCGGCCAGATAGGACGAACGGGCGGCAACCAATCCGGCGTCAATACTCGCGGTTCGACGCAATCCGAATTCGACGAGTGCTTTCCCCGGTGCCGCAACGTTGCAGCGAGCCGCTTTCGTTGCGACGATCGTCGCGTAGTGCAGTGCGTTCACCAGGATCGTTTCCGCGATCTGGGTTTCGATGATCGAACCCTGCACCTCGAGCAGCGGTTCGTCGCCGAAGACGAGCCTGCCCTCCGGCACCGCCCAGACGTCCCCACGAAAGCGGAAATCACGCAGCGTCTCGACGAATTCCGGACGAATCTGACCGGTCGAGCGCAAGTAGGCGAGCGCCTCGTCATCAAACGTCAGCTCCGACAGTCGGTCGAGTGCGTCTTCGAGTCCGGCCGCCACCAGATAAGATCGTTGCGGCGGCAACCCGCGCACGAATAGACTGAAGGTCGCGCGCCCGTTAATGCCCAACGCCAAATAGCTTGCGCCCATCGTGAGTTGATACAGGTCGGTCGATAGCCCGACTTCGCGTGTTCGATCAGCCATGCGTCCCCTTTCGCCCGAATCGAACCACGCTCAGCCTACTCATTTTCCCGGTTCTCGACAATGCGCACCCTGCTCGCGCGCTGGCGCATTTTATGCAACATCGAGGGATGCTCGCCTGCGGGCAAGCATCCCGTCGCACCTGGTTATGAAGGGAGACGAATATGAGCGGTTCACAGCGCGCTCGCTTCCTCGATATGGATACGCTTCGCGATCGCTTCGATCGGATGTTCTCAGACCTGATGAATACCGGATCCACTGCCGATGAGCGAGCAAACATGCCGGTCGACATTCAAGAAGTTGGTGATTCGGTCATCGTGAAGGCGTCGATGCCGGGCATCAAACCAGACGATATTTCGGCCGAGGTGCGCAATGGCGTGTTGACGATCCGGGGCACCTCGACCGAGCAGCGTGACGAGTCGAACGGCACCTGGCAGGTCGTCGAGCGGCACGTTGGGCATATCGCCCGCAGCATCACGCTGCCCGCGACGGTCGACGAATCATCCGGACAGGCGGAATGCGCCGACGGCGTGCTCACGATCACATTCAAGAAGACACAAGAGAAGCCGGGCAAGATGATCGAGGTGAAACGCCCCGAGAACCGTCCGATTGGGCAGCCATAGTATCCTTAGCTTGGTGGTTATTGGCGCGCGGCTGACCCAGTCAACCGACGAGAGCGACGTTTGGAACGATGGACGAATTGAAAATATTCGGGCGTGGGCTGCTTGGACGTTGCCCGAACTGTGGCCAGCGACACATCTTTCGCCGTTGGTTGCAAATGGTCGATCGTTGTCCGAACTGTGGGCTCTTCTACGAGCGCGAAGAAGGTTACTGGACCGGTGCAATCGCGATAAATACGATCGTCACCGAACTCATCTTCGCCATCGTTCTCGTCGTCGGCGTGGTTTGGACCTGGCCCGATATTCCGATCAAACCGATCCTGATCATCGCCGTGGTTCTCAACGGGACGTTCCCGCTGTTCTTCTATCCATATTCCAAGACGATCTGGGTGGCGCTCGACCTGGTCCTGCACCCGCTCGAAGAGCGAGAACAGCACGAAGTCATCACGCTCCGCCGCGTGCGCAATACAACCGATGCCAGATAGCAGTCCTCAGAGTCTCCGGCCGTAGAGATGTGCGAACGATGCCAGCCTCGCGGCAAGTTCTGAGGTGAATGCACCCGGCACGGCGCGCCAAGCCCAGTTCCCCTCGACCGTGCCGGGGGTATTCATCCGTGTCGAGCTGCCGAGTCCGAGCAAATCCTGCGCCGGGATGATGACGGTCTGCGCAACCGAGGCGTAGGCCAACCGGATCAGCGACCAGATCAAATCCTCGTCATGGCACCCCAGGTAATCCTGCACGTGTGTCCGCGTCGCTTCGTCGAGCGTGCTTAGCCAGCCGGCGGTCGTATCATTGTCATGGGTTCCGGTATAGACGACTGAGTTCTTTTCAAAGTTGTGCGGAAGATACTTGTTGTCATTTCCGCTACCGAAGGCGAATTGCAGGACGTTCATGCCCGGCAGACCTAGCTGCTCACGCAAGGCGGTCACGTCATCGGTGATGATACCGAGGTCCTCCGCGATGATCGGCAACGTTCCGAGCGCTCCCGCCAACTGCTCAAAGATCGCCTCACCGGGTCCATCGAGCCACCAGCCATTAATGGCGGTCGATTCACCGGCCGGGACGTGCCAACCGGCATGAAAACCGCGAAAGTGATCGACGCGCGCCAGGTCGGTCAAGGCGAGCGTGCGGCGGAACCGTTCAATCCACCAGCGATATTCGTGCGCTTTCAACGTATCCCAGCGATAAACGGGATTCCCCCACAGCTGACCATTCGCTGAAAAGTAATCAGGTGGGACACCGGCGACGAAGGTCGGTTGACCACGCTCGTCCAGTTGAAAGATATCTTGGTGGGCCCAGACGTCGGAGCTATCGAATGCAACGTAAATCGGGACGTCACCGACGATCCATACGCCATGGTCGTTGGCGTAGCGGCGCAGTTCGCGCCACTGCTCGTCAAAAATGAACTGCACAAAGGTGTGGTAGTCGATCTCGTCACGGTATTGCTCTCGCGCGGCACGCAAGGCGTCCGGTTCGCGGCGCACCAGGGCGGGCTCCCAGTCGACCCAAGATACAGGTCGATGCGGATCATGCAGCGCTTCGAAGAGCGAGAAGTCTTCAAGCCAGACCGCTTCGCGCTGGCGAAACTGCTCAAAGCATTGTCTCAGTGGACCGGAGAAATCGTGCTGAAACCGGCTGAAGGCGCGGCGCAGCATCGGCGCCTTGAGTTCCCAGGCGGCTCCGTAGTCAGCTCGATCATCTCCCGGCACAGGCGTGATCTGGTCGTCTTCATCGAGGAGACCGCGATCGATGAGCCACGATACTGAAATGAGCAACGGATTTCCGGCAAATGCGGAACGGCTGTCATACGGCGAGTTACCTGGCCCGACCGGGCCCAGCGGCAGAACCTGCCACAAATTCTGGCCGGCGCTCTCCAGGAATTCAACGAAGCGATACGCTTCCGTACCGAGATCGCCGACGCCGTATGGCCCAGGCAGCGATGTTGGGTGCAACAACACGCCGCAGCTTCTTCCCTCTAAAGGCCGGTGCATGATGTATGCGCTCCCGCTTGAATGACGTTCCGTCCAACGACGCTAATCCTACGGCATCAGTGGCGATTGCCCGCCCCAATTTCAAACAGATTTATCGCCGGTGGAGTCATGATGCAGCAAACGCAAAAGCAGCATCCAGGCACCGGTCATCGTCCATCGCCGGCTGCGTGTACAATAGGCGAATGGTGACCGCAACTGATGAGCGCAATAACGGTTCAATCTTCGCGCGCGAGGTGCTGCAACGCCTGGAAACACACTTCGGCCGGCCCAACTGGAAGGTCGAGCACCCGCCGCTCGATGAACTCGTGCTCACCATTCTCTCGCAACATACATCTGACATAAACTGCGAACGCGCCTTCGCATCGTTGCGCGCCGTCTATCCGACCTGGGAAGCGGTGGTCGAGGCGCCGGACGAGGCGATCGCGGATGCGATTCGAGCCGGTGGTCTCGCTCGCGTGAAGGCACCGCGCATCAAGATGGTCGTCAGTCGCGTGCTCGCCGGCAACCTGCTCGATGGGATCGAGGAGCGTCCGCTCGCTGAGGCGAAAGCGCTGCTCCGCTCATTGCCCGGTGTCGGGCCGAAGACCGCGGCCTGCGTTTTGCTGTTTGCTTGTCGCAGGCCCGCGCTTCCGGTTGACACGCACGTCTATCGTGTTTCACAACGCGTCGGTCTGATTGAAGGATCAACTAATCCCGAGGAAGCGCACGAGACGCTTGAAGCGCTCCTCGACCCGCAGGATGTTTATTCATTCCACATCAATATGATTCGACACGGCCGCGCGATCTGCCGCGCCCGATCCCCTCAGTGCGCGAGTTGTCCCATCGCGGACCTCTGCCGTCATCCGGTGAACGCCTGATATGGCCCCCACTGAGATCGTGCTTGTTCGGCACGGCGAGACGCAGAGCAACCTGGAGCAACTGCTCCACGGTCGAACCGACGTGCCGCTCACGCCCCTCGGCGAATGGCAAGCGGCACGTGTCGCCCAACGCGTGCAGGAGATCGGCGGCGCGTCGGCACTCTATTCCAGCCCGCTCATCCGGGCGCATTCGACGGCGCTGCGAATATCCCAAACGATCGGACTCGAGACAATCCTCCTGGCCGATCTGATGGAATATCACTTCGGTGACTTCGAAGGCTTTTCTCTTGCCGAGATTCAGCAAGCGTATCCCGAACTCTTCCTGCGTGCGCTGGATACGTCCGATACCGAATTTCGCTTCCCAAACGGCGAGTCGAAACATGAATTCAACGTGCGCGTCAAGAGCGCGTTCAACCAACTCGTTGAGGAGCACTCAGGAGAACGGATTGTCGTCGTCGCGCACGGCGGTGTCATCGGATCAGCCGTCGCCCAATTTACCGGGGGCAACCCGAATGATTGGGCGAAGTATCTCGTGCGCAATTGCAGCGTCACACACCTCGAATTGAACGGCGATCCAGTCGCTCGACTCATCTGCTGGAACGATGCTCTCCATCTGGACGGGGAGGACGCTCTGCCATGAAAATGACGGTTATCGGCGGTTCAGCCGCGTGTCCCAATCCCGGCGATGCCGGGTCCTCGTATCTCATCACCCACGATCGATTCTCGCTCCTCCTCGACTGTGGGCCAGATAGCATCTCGAAGCTGCGGCAACAGACGAGGCTGCGCGACATCGGCGCAGTCGTCATCTCGCATCTCCACTCCGACCACACGCTTGACCTTGTCCCCTTCCGGTATGGGCTTCGCTACATCCCCGGCGGTCGCGGGGAGCGCATCCCGCTCTGGATGCCGCCCGGCGGACGCGCGTTCCTTGACCAGCTCGGTCGCGTCTTTGCGCTGGGTGGCGAGGCGAATGAGCCATTCTTCGATACCGAGTTCGCGATCGACGAATACGAACCGGACATGCCGTTCGTGGTCGGTCCTTATTCCATCTCATTCATGCCGACGCGGCATTTCATCGACTGCTGGGCGATGCGCATCCGGGCGGGTGGACGCGACCTCGCCTATCTCGCCGATAGTGCACCCATCGACGCGCTGGTCGACTTCGCACGCGACGCTGATCTCGCCATTTGTGAGGCAACCCTCCCGATCGATGGAGCCGGCTCGCCGGAAAACAGCGGCCACATGACCTCGGCCCAGGCTGGGGAGATTGCGCAGCGTGCAGGCGTTCGGCATCTCGTCTTGACTCATCGCTGGGCAGAGCACGATATCGAAGAATCCGTGCGCGAAGTCCGCGCAACCTTCGCGGGTGCCGTCACCATCGCGGCCAGCGGCGTCCAGGTCATCGTTTGACGGGCTGAACGAGCGAGGAAGCGATGAAACCCGAGGCTGAGTATTTTTCGATGCCGGGATTTCGGGTCGGCCACTGGACGCATCCGGCGGGCACAACGGGCTGTTCCGTGGTCATCCCCGATACGCGTTCGCTCGCGGTGGTTGACGTCCGCGGCGGCGCCCCGGGCACCCGCGAAACGTCGCTCCTCGAAGAAGGGCGACTCGTCCAGCGGGTCGACGCCATAGTTTTGACTGGAGGTAGCGCCTTCGGGCTGTCGGCAGCCGATGGCGTGATGCGCTGGCTACGTGAGCAGGGACGAGGGTTCCCGACCGCCAGTATTCCCGTGCCGATCGTGCCGGCCGCCGTTCTCTTCGACCTCCGCGGCCCCGAACCGGACTGGCCGGATGCCGATGCGGGATATTTGGCAGCCTCAACGGCTGCCGTCGACAACTGGACCTCCGGGCCGATTGGCGCGGGAACCGGTGCCACGGTCGATAAAATCGTCAATCCAGGCGGCACGCCGTCCGGTATCGGCGCAGCACGCGTTTCCACTGCTGCCGGCACGATCGCGGCGCTGCTTGCGGTCAACGCCCTCGGCGAAATCGCGGTGGATCGTGAATCAGCGATTTCGAAGGGCGAAGAACTGATTCTCGCAGCCAATCAAACACAACCTCGCGCGGGAGAAAACACGACGATCGGCGTGGTTGTGGTCGATGCCGCGGTGAATCGCGACGATCTCGTGCGGATCGGAATCGCGGCACACGACGGTCTCGCCCGAGCGATTCATCCGGCCCATACACCGTTCGATGGCGATACGATATTCGTCCTCGGTCGTCGCGAAGGGCATTTAACGCCAAGCGACGCGCTGCAATTGTCCGTTGCGACGCAGCACGCAGTGCTCCGCGCGGTGCGGCACTCGGTTCCGAAACGTTCGTGAGAACCGGTTCCGAATCGCAACAGGCCAGGTGTCGTTTCCGGTATGGCGTGCTAGACTGAGGTCGGATTCAACGCCGAGCGCGTGGCATTGTATTCATGGCGGTGCGGTTAAAACGGCGGGCCCAGACTGGCGAGTAATCCACCATGAAACTGCTCCTCTCAACCGGGGCGTTCCCGGGATTTTCAATCGAAAACTCGCTAAGTCTCGCGCGTGACGTCGGTGCCGAAGGTGTCGAGCTGATGCTGACGCCACGGCTCGGTCGTATCGACCCCGACTACATTCGCTCCATCGAAGAGCTCTACGAAACGCCGGTTCGCTCCGTGCATACGACGATGCGCCTCCGGCATGTATCGCCCGAACTTGCGGCGCGTGACATCGTGCAATCGGCCCGGTTCGCGGCGAATTTCCTGCAGTGCGATGTCTTAGTGGTTCATACCCCCAACGTCCAATCACTGCACGAGCCGGCTGGGCGCTTCTGGTTCGACGCCGTCACATCGGCGGTCGAAATCTCGCGCAGCGCTCAATTCGCGGTGGCGATCGAGAATAGCGGTCGCTCAACCGCGAAAACGCCCACCTGGGCGTTCGACCATCCACACCGGCTGCTCTGGTTGACCGAGGAGTGGGATCTCCGGATCACCTACGACACGGCGCACGCCGCCAGCCGCAATTGGGAACTCCTCGATACACTCAGAACCCTGCAGCCGCGCATCGCCAACGTCCACCTGAGCGACCTCAATCGCGCGCGGAACTCGCGTTTCGGTCTTGTCAATGCGATGACGCGTGACCACCAGATTCCCGGAGAGGGCGATTTACCGATCGACGACGTGATCCGCAATCTGGCGACGGCGCAGTACGCCGGTGCCGTCACGCTCGAACTCAGCCCTTTCGCCGTCCATGCCTGGTGGCGGCCCACCGCCGTGCGTCGCCTCAGCGACGCCTTTCGCCACTGTCGAGAAATCGCGCGCAGCCTCGGCTTCCCCCAGCAGCGACCCCAAGGGCGGATGTAGGCCCGACGAAGCCCTCACCCCCGGCCCCTCTCCCCGAACCCTCTCCCATCGCGAGCGGGAGCGGGGAGGAGACGCGCGACTCAAGTCGCTCGGGCGCCATGAATGTCGCCCCTACATGAGCACGGATTCCGTAGGGGCGACATTTATGGCGCCCGGTTCAACCGGAATGAGCGTTGCCGGAACACGACCAACTTCGCTTAAAGACACCGCTCTCCCAGAATTGGGAGATGGTTCTCCCGCCCATGGGGAGGGAGTTCGTGGGAGGGACCGGCCGGGGGTGAGGGCCGTCCTCCGCCGCCACCGACGCAAAAAGGGGGAGCATTGCGCTCCCCCTGGATGTGCGTTTGAGTATTTGTCGAGGTGGGCTTAGCGCTTCGTGTACTGCGGCGCCTTGCGGGCTCGCTTGAGTCCGACTTTCTTCCGCTCCTTGACACGGGCATCGCGCGTGAGCATACCGGCACGGCGCAGGACCGCCTTCAGCTCCGGATCGGCGCGTACCAGTGCGCGCGCGATTGCGTGGCGCACGGCACCAGCCTGGCCGGTCATGCCGCCACCGACGACGCGCACCTGCACGTTGAAGCGCTCGACGGTATTCGTCAGGCGCAGCGGCTCCGCGATCATGACTTGATAGATGTCACGACCGCCAAAATAATCGCGAGCCGGCTTGTTGTTCACTTCGAAATTGCCACGGCCGGGATAGAGGCGTGCGCGCGCTACGGCGGACTTACGGCGCCCGGTGCCGTGAATATATCGCGGTTGTCGCTCGGCGTTCGCTGCTCCTGCTTCCACCTATTCCGTCTCTCCTCTATCCTTCGATCCGCAGTGGCTGCGGCTTCTGAGCCGTGTGCGGGTGATCCGGTCCGGCATAGACTTTCAGTTTCTTAAACATCGCGTCGCCGAGTGCGTTCTTCGGCAACATGTTACGCACCGCATGCTCCAGCGGCCGCGTCGGGTGTCTCGTCAACTGGTCGCGCAGTGCCGTCGAGCGGAAGCCGCCCGGGAACTGCGAGTGCCGGTAGTAGAGCTTCTGTGTTGACTTATTCCCAGTAACACGGATCTTTTCTGCATTCACCACGACGACATAGTCGCCCATGTCCATGTGTGTCGCGTAGACGGGCTTGTGCTTCCCCTTCAGAACCGACGCGATCTGGCTCGAAATCCGCCCGAGCGTCTGGTCCTGCGCGTCGACGATATACCAGTCGCGCTGGATTTCCGATGCCTTTGGCGAGTACGTTTTCATGCGAACGATAGCTCCTCTATGAAATCGACCCCGGCATCATCCGGCGTCATTCGGGTATTCGACGCTCCAGAGAACCAAACCCTGGGGCGGCGCCGGTGCTTCGGCATGGCGCCGGTCACGCCTCGATATCAGATCCTCAAACCACTCGGGCGTTGCGCGCCCGCGTCCGACCAGGCAAAGGTTCCCGACGATATTCCGCACCATGTGCGGCAGGAACCCGTTCGCGCGAATCTCGAACTCGACAATCGTTCCGCCCGGCTCCCATTGCTCCGGCAGCGATCGCCACTGCGCCGCCAACACCGTTCGCGTGCAATCAACCCCACTGCCCGGAATCCCGAGACCGTCTCCGGCGAATGACGCGAAATCCTGCGTGCCAAGTAACGCTGTCGCGGCGGCGTTCATCGTCGCCAGGTTCAGATTCGCCCGCTCGTGCCAGGCAAATCGCCGGGCGAACACCGGCGGCACCGCCCCGCACCAGATTCTATAACGATACACGCGTGACCGGGCGCTGAACCGCGCGTGAAACGCTTCGTCAACCGTGCGCACGCCAGTGATCGAAATGTCGTCCGGCGTGAGCGAATCGAGCGCGAAGCGTAACGCCTCATCGTCCCGCCGCCAGGAAACTGGCCCGCTCGCCACCTGCCCCAGCGCATGGACCCCGCGATCGGTGCGTCCGGCAAAGACAAGCCGAACGTCCTGACCGGTGAGTTGGGCGAGCGCTGCTTCGATCTCTCGCTGCACCGTCCGCCGCTCGGGCTGCCGCTGCGAACCGAAGAACTCCGTGCCGTCGTAGCCGAGATCGATTCGCACATGCCGGACTCCGGCGGCCACACTGCCGCTCGCTTAGGCGACGAACTCGATCATCGAAACCGGCGCGCCATCGCCCCGGCGGTTTCCGATCTTATAGATCCGTGTGTACCCGCCTGGCTGCCCATCGAAGCGTGGCCCGATGATATCGAACAGTTTGGCGGTCGCGCGCTCGTCAGCCAACCGTGCCATCACCAACCGGCGATGGTGCTCGGTATCGTCGCGAGACATCGTCACCAGTTTTTCGACGACCGGGCGAATCGTTTTCGCCTTCGCGTCGGTCGTGGTGATCCGTTCATTCAGGATCAGCGAGACTGCCAGGTTCCGCAGCAACGCCTTTCGCTGATTCGTGTTCCGGCCGAACTTTCGGCCGGCGATGCGGTGCCTCATCCTCTGATCCCCTCGTCTTATTCAGCGTCAGCGTCGTCGGATTCTTCGTCATCGGCATCATCGACGTCGGTGCCCTCAAGACCCGGCATTTCGAAGTTGTAGCCGAACTCGCCCATTCGCTCTTTCAGCTCCTGCAGCGAACGCGGGCCGAAGTTGCGAATCGACAGCAGCTGCTCCGGCTCCATATCGAGCACCTGACCGACGCGATCGATGTGGCGACTGCGCAGCGCGTTCAGCACGCGCGGCGAGAGACCAAGTTCGGCCAGCGGGCGCGTATCCGCCTCGGATACGGCACGCGTCGTCTCTTCAACGACCTCAGATGGCTCGCGATTGAAGTCCGCGATGAGCGACGCGTGTTCGACCAGAATCTGCGCTGAACGCGAGAGCGCATCATCCGGCTCGATCGTGCCGTCGGTGATGATCTCCAGAATCAGCCGGTCGTAGTCGGTGATCTGGCCTACGCGGGTATGCTCGACGACGTAGTTGACCTTTTCGATCGGCGTGAAGATCGCATCGACCGGCACTTCACCGATCGAGAAGATCTCCTGCGCCTCGGCCGGCTGGTAGCCGCGACCTCGCGCCACGACAACGTCCATCTCGAGCCGCGCACGATCGTTGTCCAACGTGGCGATCACTTGCTCGGGATTGACGATTTCGATTTCGCCCGGCCAATCGATATCACCGGCGGTGATAACGCCTTCGCCGTGCGCGTACAGGCTGGCACGCGTCTCACGGAACGAGTCGGTGACGACGCGCAGCCGAATCCGTTTCAAGTTGAGCACGATCTCGGTTACGTCCTCGCGCACGCCCTCAATGGTCGAGAACTCATGCCAGACGTCCGCGATGCGTACGCGCACAATCGCCGCGCCCGGAAGCGAGCGCAGCAAAATACGCCGCAGTGAATTGCCGATGGTGATGCCGTAGCCAGGCTCAAGCGGCTCGACCACGAACCGGCCATAATTAACCCCGGAATGGGTTTGTTGAACTCTTGGTTGCGCGATCTCTAGCAAGCGAATCAGCCTCCCTCGGCCAATAATCGGCGTGCGCCCGGTAACAACGAACCCGAGATAGCGCACGCCTGTGACGTGGCACTACCGGCTGTAAAACTCAACAACCAACTGTTCGTTGACGGGTGGGATTTCGATCTGATCGCGCGTCGGCGCGCTCACCACACGTCCGCTGAGGTTCTCGACCTCACGCGTCAGCCAATCCGGCGTCGGCTTCGAGCCGGCGGTTTCGGCCACAATCTTGAAATATTCGCGCTCCCGGCTCTGCGTCCGCACGGCGATCAAGTCGTCCGGCTTGACGATGAACGACGGGATGTTCGTCTTCCGCCCGTTTACCGTGAAATGCCCGTGCCGCACGATCTGACGTGCCTGCTTGCGGGAATCGGCAAAGCCGAGTCGATACACGACGTTGTCGAGGCGCATCTCAAGGATCTGCAGCAGATTCTCACCGGTCACACCGCCGCGACGCTCGGCCTCGACGAAGTGGCGACGGAACTGCCCTTCGAGCACGCCGTACATCTTGCGGATCTTCTGCTTCTCGCGCAGCTGTAAACCATATTCCGACGGTCGTCGCGACCGCTTTTGCCCGTGCTGGCCCGGCGGAAAATTCCGCATCGGTTGCCGCTGCACGATCGGGCACTTCGGGCTGAGGCAGCGATCACCCTTGAGATAGAGCTTGAGCCCTTCTCGCCGGCAAATCCTGCAAACTGGACCGGTGTACCTGGCCATTCATCCTCCTCGACTCGCCGGTTCCCTCCACCCACGAGCCAGTAGCTGTATACGAAGTCAGAGCTAAACGCGACGTCGCTTTGGCGGCCGGCAGCCGTTGTGCGGCACCGGTGTAACGTCAGTAATCGACGTCACTTGAATCCCTGTCGTTTGCAATGAGCGGATCGCCATCTCACGACCCGACCCCGGACCCTTGATGAAGACGTCCACCTGCCGCATGCCGTGTTCCATCGCTTTGCGCGCGGCTGTCTCAGCGGCAACCTGCGCGGCATACGGCGTGCTCTTGCGAGAGCCTTTGAAGCCGGACGCTCCGGCGCTTGACCATGCGACGACGCCACCCGTCTGATCGGTCAGCGTCACCATCGTGTTGTTGAACGTCGACTGAATGTACGCACGTCCGCGGGGGATATTCTTGCGATCACGACGCCTGACGCGGGTTTTGCCACGGGCTGCTCGTCGGCGGTCCGCCATGCGCTCTTGGTCCCTTCTCTCACGCTGCCAGCATGTTGGTGCGGGCCGCCTGGCCCGCGGTAGACATGCAATAACTCTGAACTAGCGCCCCTTGCGCCGCACGCCGATCGCCTTCTTCGGCCCCTTGCGGGTGCGTGCGTTCGTCTTGGTGCGCTGGCCGTGCACCGGCAGGCCACGGCGATGCCGCAGGCCGCGGTAGCTGCCAATATCCATCAGCCGCTTGATGTTCATGCTGACTTCGCGACGCAGATCGCCTTCGACCAGCATCTCCTTTTCAACGATGTCGCGCAGTCGCTGCACTTCATCGTCAGTCAGATCACGAACACGGGTGTCGACGTTAATATTGGTCTGCTGCAAGAGCCGCTGGCTCGTCGTCAGACCGATGCCATAGATATAGGTCAGACCGATCTCGACACGCTTGTCACGCGGGAGATCGACGCCAGCGATTCGTGCCATCAGCTACCCTCTCTAGCCCTGCCGCTGCTTGTGCTTCGGATTCGTGCAAATCACGCGCACGACTCCGCGCCGTTTGATGATGCGACAGTTGTCGCAACGTCGCTTGACTGATGCCGCTACTTTCATGCTTCTTCCCCAATTCCGCGCTTATGTTCGCAGGCGATAGGTGATCCGTCCGCGTGACAGATCGTACGGCGACAATTCGACCCGAACGCGATCGCCGGGTAGAATCCGGATGAAATTGAGGCGGAGCTTGCCGGAGATATGCGCGAGCACCTCGTGCCCACTGTCCAACTCGACGCGAAACATCGCGTTCGGTAATGGCTCCGTTACTTTCCCCTCGACCTCAATGACGTCCTTTTTCGCCATCCGTCACCTCGGGCCGGCGCACACCTAAGCTCGCACGTCGAACGCATGCGCCACAACATCGCATTATACCACGATCAACCCCGGTTTGGTCAGTATTTCCGGATCCCCGTTGGTGATCAGCAACGTATGCTCGTAATGGGCGGCCAGGCTTTCGTCGACTGTGGCGATCGTCCAGCCATCCGGGTAGACATAGGTTTCCTCGCCGCCCAGCGTCAACATCGGTTCGATCGCGATCGTCATTCCCGCCCGTAACACCGGCCCCGTGCCCGCCACGCCGTAATTCGGAACCTGCGGATCCTCCCACAGCTGCCGGCCGACGCCATGACCGGTCAGGTCTCGTACGATGCCGTAGCCGGCGCTCTCGGCCTGCGCCTGGATCGCCGCCGAAATATCGCCGACCCGATTGCCGGCGACCGCCTTCTCGCGGCCGGCATCGAACGCCCGTTCGGTGACCTCGATCAGCGCCCGCACATCATCATCAATCTCACCGACGGCCAGCGTGAAGGCGCCATCTGTGTGGTAGCCGTCCAGCAAGACGCCGACATCGATCGATGCGATCTGACCCGGCAAGAGATGTTGGCCGTTCGGGATTCCGTGGACGACCTCGCTATCAACCGAGGTGCAAATGCTCTTCGGAAATCCCTGATGTCCAAGGAACGACGGCTTTGCGCCCCGCTCCGTGATCAGATCGTGTGCCAGTTGATCCAGATCGTCGGTTATAATCCCCGGGCGCACCGCGCTTGCCAGTAGAGCATGAACCTCCGCCAGAATCGCGCCACTCCGCCGCATGATCTCGATTTCGCGGGACGACTTGATCGTGATCGCCATTAGTCAGCGTCAAATTTCGACTGCAGCGCTTCGACGATCCCGTCCGAGATCTCCGCGATCGGTCGATCGCCATCGACGTCGAGCAGGAGTCCGGCCGCCCGGTAGTAGTCAAGCACCGGTGCCGTCTGCTCGTAATAGATCGAGAGCCGCCGCTCAACCGCTTCTGGCGTATCATCGCTCCGCTGTGTCAGTGTCGCCCCACACACATCGCAGACGCCGTCGACCTTTGGCGGATTGAAGCGACGATGGTAGGTCGCGCCGCAATTTGAGCAGACGAGGCGTCCCGTCAGGCGCTCCATCAGCCGCTCGCGCGGGACGTCGACGTGCACCACCGAGACCAGCCGATCGCCCCGTTCGCGCAGCGCGACATCCAATGCCTCGGCCTGTGCCTGGTTTCGCGGAAAGCCGTCGAGCAACATGCCGCGCATCTCCGACTCGCCGCCCAGAACCTCATCGACATACTCCATGAGCATGCGAATCGTGAGCGCATCGGGCACGAGTGCGCCGCGATCTACGTAGCCCCGGATCTCGGTCGAAAGTTCCGAGTCACCGGCCATCACTTGCCGGAAGAGATCACCGGTTGAAACGTGCTCCAAGCGCAGGCGCGGCGCGACGAGCGCCGCCTGCGTTCCCTTTCCCGCTCCCTGTGGGCCCATGATGATGACATGGGCCGCGGATTTCTTTGCCACCGAATCTCCAGCTCTTAGCGTATGAATCCTTCGTAGTTACGCATCATCAGCTGCGCTTCCAACTGCCGCATCGTATCGATTGCCACACCGACAACGATCAGCAACGCTGTCGCACTCAGCAGCAACGTCGTAACGCCGGTCAAGAGCGTGGCGAAGTACGGCAAGATCGAGACGAATCCGAGGAAGAGCGCGCCGACGAGCGTGATGCGCACCAGCACGCGCGTCAGGTAGCCATTGGTGTTCTTACCTGGACGCACGCCGGGTATGAATGCCCCCTGCTTCTGCAAGTTCTCGGCGATGTTCTGCTGCTGGAAGAGCACCATCGTGTAGAAGTAGGTGAAGAGCACCACCATGACAAAGTAGATCGCCTGATACGTCCCCGAGTTCGGGTTAAAGAAGCTGGCGATGTTCGTTGCCAGGCTCGTGACCCAACCAGTATTCGAGGTCTGCAAGAAGTTCGCGATCATCCCGGGGAAGACCATGATACTCACGGCGAAGATCAGCGGGATCATGCCGGCCGAGTTCACCTTTAGCGGGATGAACGTGCTGCCGCCGCCATAGACGCGGCCGCGCCGTACCCGTTTGGCATGCTGCACCGGAATGCGGCGCATCCCTTCGTTCAACAGGACCATGCCGACGATGGTGAAAAGACCGATGACCAGGAAGGCGACCGTCCCGATGACGTTTTGCGTCAACGTGCCGCCGGTGATCAGGTTCCCAACGGCCGTCGGCAGGCTCGCGACGATACCGCCAAAGATGATGATCGAGACTCCGTTGCCGATCCCGTTCTCGGTAATCAACTCACCGAGCCAGACGAGCAAGATCGTTCCGGCCGTCATCATCAGCAGGATGCCAAGGCTCTTGAGCGCGTAGTGCGGATTGAAGATGCTGAAGTGCTCGAGAACGCCATTACGCGCCATCAGAATTGCCTGGCCGTAGCCTTGCAACAGGGCGATCGGAACCGTAATCCAGTGCGTGTACTGGTTGATCTTTTGCTGGCCCGATTGCCCTTCCTTCGACAGCTCATCAAGGGCCGGGATCGTCGGTGTCAGCAACTGCATGATGATGGAGGCGGTAATGTACGGGTAGACGCCCATCGCCAGAATCGAGAAGTTCTTCAGCGTACTCCCCGAGAAGAGGTTCAGCATACCGAGGAGCTGATTCTGCTCCATCAGTTGGTCGAGCGCCGCACGATCAACGCCTGGCACCGGAATGGTCGCCAGGAAACGGAAGATGATGAGGATCCCGATCGTGAAGAAGATTTTCTTCCGAATGTCCGGGATCTTGAAGGCGTTGATGGCTGCTTCCAGCATTAGTCGATGACCTCCACGGTTCCGCCCGCGGCTTCAATCTTCTCCTGGGCCGACCGTGAGAACTTATGCGCGCGAACCGTCATCGGCCGCATGACGCTGCCGACGCCGAGGATTTTCACCATGTACTCGGGACCACGTGTGACGCCGGCATCGTACAGAAGCTCCGGCGTGATCGCTCCCTGCGCCTCATCGAACCGCGTCAACTGATTGAGGTTCACGACCTCGTACACCTTCTTGAAGATGTTGGTGAAGCCGCGCTTATATGACATCCGCGTGTAGAGCGGATGCTGGCCGCCTTCGAATCCGGGGCGAACCCGTCCGCGCGCGCGCTGGCCCTTGGTGCCACGCCCGGCCGTTTTGCCCTGGCCGGCCGAGATGCCGCGACCGACGCGCTTCTTCGCGCGGTGCGCACCTGGACTCGGCTTCAAATCGTGCAATTCCATGCTGGTCACTCCCACACGGCGCCGCGCCAGTCGCGCACCGCTCTACTCAGATTCCGCGTCTTCGATCCGCACGAGATGACGAACCTTGTAAATCATGCCGCGCACCGACGGATTGTCCGTCTTTTCCAGCGTCTGATTCAGTCGCCGGAAGCCGAGCGAGCGCAAGGTATCACGCTGATCTTTCGGAAATCCGATCTTGCTCCGATGATAGGTAATGCGAATCGTCTTCTCGCTCATGCCTGCTCTACCTTCTCGCGACGGCGGAAGCGCTCGGCCGGCAACCCACGGCGCCGGGCAACATCTTCCGGCGTCTCGAGTTCGCTCAGCGCGAGCAACGCGGCCTGCGTGACGTTGACCGGGTTATTGCTGCCGAACGACTTGGTCAGAATATCGTGGATGCCCGCTGCTTCTACGACCGCGCGCACACCGGCACCAGCGATCACGCCCGTTCCAGGCGCGGCCGGCTTCATCAGCACGCGCGCCGAGCCGAATTTGACTTCGATCGGATGCGGGATCGTCCGGCCGGAAAGCGGAACCCGGATCATGCCCTTTTTGGCGGTGTCGACCGCCTTCCGGATCGAATCCGGCACCTCACCAGCTTTGCCCAGTCCGACACCGACCTGGCCGTTGCCATCGCCGACGACGACGATCGAGCTGAAACTAAAGCGACGACCGCCCTTGACGACCTTGGAGACGCGGTTGATCTGAACAACCCGCTCATCGAGCTGCGGGCCGTCCCCATCCCTACCGCGCCGTGACTGATTCCTGTTTACCATTCGCCTTGCCCGTCCGTTCTCGATTGAATCTTCATCAAACGCGTCGGCTAAAACTCGAGACCTGTCTCGCGGGCACCATCGGCGACCGCCTTAACGCGCCCATGGTACTTGAATCCACCACGATCGAAGACGACTTGCTTGATGCCGGCCGCCAGCGCGCGCTCGGCGACCACCTGACCGACCAGCTTCGCCTGTGCCGTCTTCGGGTGTTCATCCTCGAATCGCTCGCGCACAGTTGCTTCGAGCGTGGAAGCTGTGACCAACGTATGCCCGATCGAATCGTCGATCACCTGGGCGTAGATATGCGCATTGCTGCGAAAGACGTTCAACCGAGGTCGCTCCGGCGTACCGGACACTCGCGCACGAACGCGCAGGTGGCGGCGTTGCCGCGGCGAGAGTGATCGCTTGTACTGGTAGCGCATCGCGCTTGCTATCCCTTTCACGGCGACCATCAGCCTGGGTGCCGTTCACCGTGGTCCACGTTCGCGCAAGACCGAACGGCAACGATACCATGCTGGCTTCGCACGTCCTAGTCGGATTATTTCCCGACCTTACCCGCTTTTCCTGCCTTACGCCGCACGCGCTCGCCGGCGTATCGAATGCCCTTGCCCTTGTATGGTTCCGGTGGTCGGACCCGGCGAATCTGGGCCGCCTGCTCGCCAACCAGCTGCTTGTCGATCCCGATGACGCCGAGTCGCGTCGGGGTGTCGACCGCGAAACTGATTCCCGGCGGCGGCGCAATGCGCACCGGATGTGAATATCCGACCAACAGGACCAGCGTCTGACCATCGAGCGACGCGCGATAGCCGACCCCCTGGATCTCCAGGTCCTTGCGATACCCT
>CALAGB010000251.1 GCA_937891245.1 uncultured Thermomicrobiales bacterium
GGCTGCTGTCTCGGCGCCTTCGATCTCCGGCTCGACAGTCACATCCGGTTCGGCTGCTGTCTCGTCCGGCTCAGATTCGACCGATTCCGTTGTGCAGGTCTCGGCAGTGGCAACCGGCTCAGCGGCTGCACCCTCAGGTTCTTCCTCGACGTACTCGACGCTCGGTTCGGCCGGCTGCTCCGGTTCGGATGCTTCAACGACCGGTGCTTCCGGCTCGACCACTTCCGGCTCGGCGAACGCGGCCAAATCATCTTCGGTCGGTGAGCCACCCAGGTCAGACTGCACCTCCACGACGGACGATACCGGTTCTACGGCGGCTTCAGCGGTGACCGGCCCTTCGGTCTCTTCCGGAGCCTCTTCGACGGCCGAGGGCGTTGTGCGCGAACGAGCGAGATTATCAAGCACGACGTACCAGCGGCCGTGCATCCGATACGCCTGCAACGATGTGCGCGAAATGCGCCGCCGAATCGAATCAAGTGCCTGTTCGGATAGCTCTAAGCGGCGGGCGGCCGCCAGCGACGTCGTTGCCGTGCCGTCACGTTCGAGGGTCGCGGCGGTTTCGCGTAAAATGTCGCGCCCCTGGGCTGAGAGCTGCAGATCGCGTGGATGACCAATGACCCGCAGGGGCAGGCGCCAGCTATGGTCGTCGGCCGCAGCCCGCAGGGTTTCGGCGAAATCGCGCGTCGTGCCCTGGTCAACGGCGGTCAGTTCCATCCCCATCAGCGTGAATGTGCCGGCAATGATCGAGGCCTCAGCGCCCGGCGCGGCCAGGATATCGAGCCCTTCGAAGCGTTCACCGCTCGACAACATACGCGATGATTTGGCGCCGTGATCGTCGATCTCGACCGTCTGAATGTCGTCGTCCGGTCCGACAATGATGCTGATCGACCAGACGTGATCGTCGCCCTTGCGCCCGGCGTAAACCGCACGATTGCCGGGACGGAACGCCGCGCCGATGAGGCCAAACCGATCATCTTCAAGCCTGATGCGGGAGGGATCCATAACGCTTCCCCTCAGTCCTTTCGCCTCATGCAGCCATGACTACGACGATTTACCGGCATCAACGCCATCCGAGCCCGCCGGGCGCGGACGAACGGCGTTGGTGAGTTCATCCAGATCCACCAACTTCTGGCGCCGGTCGAGCGGGTTCTCATAGACGGCGAAGCGACGCTCCTTAACCAGCCGTGCCATCGTCGCCTTGCTGATGCCGAACCGTTCGCGTGCTTCTCGCAATGGAATGAGCCGCTGCTCGCCCAAGCCAGGCGCTCCTCTCTTGCCCCATGTTGACTCTCAGACACGATATCATGTCCGTACGCTTAGGTCAAGATAGGTCACAGACTGGAATGGGTGAGATAAGACCGGCTCCAGCGAGGAAGTCAAGACCCGGAGCGGGCCGCAAGCGATGGGCGAGAGAAGGGGAACCGTGTGCCGAGCACCAGTCTGAAACGTCTGGCATTCGACACACATATTGTGCGGTTCAGGGGAGGCGGAACCTTGGTCGATGGCGTTGTGTTCGCGCGGCGCTTGACGCGGTGTCAGCCGCGCTACCGGCCCACCGCGCCTCGTTTGCGAACGCGCGTGTTATTCGTGCGCCTGGAGGTTGAAGCCGTCCGGAGCACGATCGAGGAATGTCGCGATCGATTGAATCCGCCCATCGCTGTCGGTCGTTAGCACATCCGTTCCCTCGGCAAACGACGCATCGCCGACCCGGAGTTCCCATTGCAGCCGAGCACGGTCATGGTGGACATCGGGCTGCGTCCGCGGCCGGAGTTCGTAGGCGCCAACATGCCCGCCGAACTGCGCCGCGAACCCCGCGAGCGCCTCGGTGCCCGTCAGCACGCCGATGGGAGCGATGTAGACGACATCGCTGGCGAAGATCTCGTCGTCGGAGTGACGCTGCTCGGTGGTTGCCCGATTCCAGAAACGCACGTAGCGCTCAACGGTATCGGCGGTCAAAGGAACTGTCTGCTCAGTCATTCGTGTCCTCCTAGGTGAGATCATCAATCCGAACGTTCCACTGCAACGAGCGTAGCGGCAAGGTGGAGGCCCGTCGATTACCTCGGAAGTAATGGCCCCAGGTCATTCGGCAGTGGCAGACTACACGCATGATGGTGAAGCAAGCACCGGTTGGAGAATTAGTACGCGGTTGGCGCGAACGCCGCCGGCGCTCACAACTCGATGTCTCGCTCGCCGCCGGTTTGTCCGCGCGACACCTGAGCTTTATCGAGACGGGGCGGGCCAATCCAAGTCGCGAGATGATCGAGCGGCTCTGCGACGAACTCGACGTACCACTGCGGGAGCGCAACGACCTCTATCTGAGCGCCGGCTTCGCACCGGTCTATGCCGAACGTCCGCTCGCCGACCTGGGCGTCGCGCGGGCCGCCGTCGATGCCGTGCTCACCGGCCATGAGCCGCATCCGGCGATGGCAGTCAACGTTCGTTGGGAGCTGATCGCCAGCAATCGATCGATGCAGGCCTTCCTCGCGGGACTGGACGAGCGATTTCTCACGCCACCGGTCAACGTGCTACGGGCGCTGCTCCATCCGGAGGGGATGGCGCGGCAGGTGCGCAACTACCAACAATGGCGTACCGCGACCCTGCGGCGCGTTCGTCGCCAACTGGAGCGCACCGCCGCCGCCGGGCTCGCCGAACTCCTCAAGGAACTGGAGTCTTATCCGGCCCCCGCGAATCAGACCCAACGAGACGACACCCTTCCGGACAACGACTTCGTGATGCCGATCGTGTTGGCGACCGACTATGGCGACCTCGCACTACACCACGCATTGACGGTCTTCGGCGCCGCGCGGGACGTCACGCTCGACGAAATCGCGATCGAAACGTTCTTCCCCGCCGACGAGCACAGCGCGAAATTGCTACGTGCGCTCGCCGCCAGTCAGAGCGCGCACGACACGTCTCCCTGAGGAAATCCACGAGGCGTACACTGAGCCCAGCGCGGCTGACACACCCGCAAAGCAGCCCACGACGACGCCCCTCCGTTCCCTGTCATCCTGAGCCGCAGCGAAGGATCTCCCTCCCGCTTCCCCGCTGCGTTCTCGCCGGGGCACGTCGCCAGACGCCCCGCGAGCAAGCACTCCTCGCTATGGTTTAGAAAGACAGCAACGAGATCCTGATGCGATGGCTGCATCTCCTGTTCGCATCGCCGCAGAGCGCGGCGACGGCAGGATGACACCGGGCCCTCCTGCTGCCGTCCGCAAAACGGTAGCTCAACTTGGCTGGTCTATCCAGCCAGCCGGTAGCGCACCACCAGGAACGCCTGCGTCGCCGCATCGCGCTTCAGAACGGACGCATCTTCGGGAATGCTGACGTCGAAGGCGTGCGGAGCATCATTGAGACTGGTGGCGAGGGCATCGAGATCGGCGGCAACGGCACGCGACACGAGCTTGGCGCCGTTCTGGGCGTACAGATCGAGTCCATCGAGCGCCAGCGTCTCTCCCTGCATCATGTACGGGAAGTCGTCTTTACGCACATGCAGCCCCAGATCGCCCGCGCCGTTGACGAAGCTCGACCATTCGGTCGGGAAGTCGTGCCGTAGGCTGTAGAGGAGCGCCAGGCCCGATTCGTTGGCGACGGCGAGCAGGTCTCGTAGTTCGGTCGTTGCCTGACCGCCGAGGGCCGCACCGCCCTGGCGCGCCGTGTAGCGCACCTGCAGGATGACATCCGAGATCGTCTGATAATCGAACGGACGGAAATCGGCCGGCAGTTCGAGGCTCCAGGTGCTGATGGCACCCGAGCCTTCGAAGGGCAGAAAACGCTCATCGCGCAGGTTCGTCTCGAACAAGCCGCTGTCGTTGACCGCGCCGCTGGTGACGATCTGCTGCACCGACCCGTAGTAGTCGGCAAAGCGGTCGTCTTCGTTGTCCTTGCGGGCGTAGCTGCCGTCCTGGAGCAGCGGCGAGGTGCGTACGCTGCTGCGTAGCAACGTTAGTGTGCAGTTAACGCTCGTGTACGGGCCGACGACCGAGGGGATCGTGACCGAGACATTCTTGATCCGGCGCATGTAATGACCGGGGCAGTCACGATCATAGAGCCATTCCGGTATCGTGATCTGACACTTGCCGGTCACCTTGAGGCGGAGAAGGGCAAGCGGGTCGAGCTGGCGCAGCGAGATGTTGCGCGTCAGTTCGAACTCGCGCGTGTTGATATCATGGTAGGCGAGTTCCAGTCGCTTCGTGTCGAGGAAGAGCGCTTCGCCGGAGAGGAGTCCCTTGCGACCGCCATCCCAATAGTTGAACTGGATGTACGAGGTGCCGTCGAGTTCCGGCCGCATCAACTCTTGTTTGACCGTGCGCTCTGCCTTGCGTGCCGTGTCGAAGGCGAAACGGTAGTACTGGTAGTAGAGGCGCGAGATTTCGCCCTGCATCCAGCCGTGCAACTCTTCATTGGTGAACTTCTGGTGCAGGAAGTCGTCGACCTCTTGCGCCTGGGTAATCGTCGTCTGCGCGTTCAGGTAGTTGTGGTAGGCGACCTGCTCGGCGACGAGCGAGGTGATGATCTGGCGGCCGATCTGCATCAGCTCGCGCGCCGCCAGATTATTCTGCAGGAACCATTCGTCGGCGCGTCGTTCGTAACCGGCGGTGCGCGCTGCCATCCCCGCCTGATCCTGCTCCCAGGTCGCGATCGTCTGGAGAATCTCCGCCGCGATCTTGGCGGCATCGGAAATCTTGCTGCCGCCGGCCACTTTAGAATGCGCGCCAACACCCCAGAAGTGGAGGTCAAGGTTGATCTCGGGAATGAACGTCAGCACACCGGCCAGGGTGTTGGAGATATTGGCTGCGAGCCGAAAATCACGTGCGGCCGGCAGATGTGTGTTCAGCTCAGCATCTTCGTTCGTGTTGAGGAAGAGCTGGCCACTGCCCGTCGCTCCGGATTGCGCCGACGGGGAATCGCCGGCGAGCTTGAGCTGGCTAAAGGCGAGCGTCTCGATCGCCTTGTCGTATTCATCGACGAGCGCGGCATAGGTGTCGTCCCAGTTCTCCTCGGTCAACTCGCGCCGATCGAGGGTGAAGGTATCGGGCGCGACGCTGCTGTCCGGCGTGCTGCCGAGCAGGCGCTGGTAGTAGCGGTAACGTTCGAGCGTCATGGCGCGCGTGCGCAGCAGCGCCTCGGTTTGCTGTTCCGCCTGCTTCCATTGCAGGAAGAGCGAATCCTGCACGAGCTGTTGCAGCTTGATCTCGTTCGCCTGCCGCATCAGAGCGAGGTGTTCACTATCGCCCTTCTCGATCGCGGCCAGCAGGGCGTTGCCCATGTTCCGCACTTCGGCGCAGAGTTCCAGCGCCTTCTGCACGACGACGGCCGAGCGAACCGGACTGCTCGGCTGGTTCAGACCGTTGATAATGCTGCCGATATCGATGCCGGCCGCCGCCGCTTTCACCAACATGCCGGGATCGAGCGGCGGATCGAAGAGCGCCAGCTGCCGCACGACACCGGCGATATTCATACAGTGACGGATCTTGAAAAGTCGGTCGGCCACGATATCCCAGTAGCTGAGCAGCTTCTCGTTGCGCGGAATGCAGAAATAGAGCGAGCGGCCGATTCCGAAGAGCGGCCCGCCCTCGTCAGACGCGCCGTCTTGCGTCGTCGAGGGGAGCGCCAGGTTGAAGGGGAACTGGCCTTCCAGGTCGACCAGCGCATTCCCCATCGCATCGAGGCCGGCCGCCTTCAGTTGCGCGAAGGTCTTCGGCTGCGTCGTGCCGCGCGGCGGAATCTGCTCCGGGCGCGGTCCAAGCAGGTTGGCGGCCAGCACGTAGCGCTGCGTCGCTTCGTTGATCGACTCGATCGTGTCCTGCATGAAAAGGCTGTCGCCCCAGGCGATCAAATTATCAAGGTATTTCATGACAACCGAATACTGGTAGGCGATCGTGCGCGTGCGCGCCACCGCGTGGGGCTGGAACGGCTTGTTGCGAATCGCCTCATACCCATTTAAGACACTCGCTTTCAGATCGAGTTCGTCGGGTGTGCATTCGGCGTCCGGCTTGCTGAGGAGTGCCAGCAGGTCGGTAATCTGCTGCACATCAGTCTCTTGCCGGAAGCGCAGAAACTTCCAGTAACGTTGCGGCGGCGGAATCGCGGTGTCATTGCAGGTCGGATCGAAGATATAGTGGAACCAGCGCTGCGCCTCGGCGAATCGCTGGTTCTTGCTCAGGTGCGTCGCGATCGTCAGCGGGATGTGAAAGAGCAGCTCCCAGTTGTAGTTCGCGTACGGCCCGCCGTTCCGCACATCGATCTGTTTGGGGAAGCTATTGGTCTTGACCGTCTGACTCGGCAGGAGCTGATAGAAATCGGCGAAGAACTCCTTCGTCAGGCTCTGGTGATAGTTCGGATCGAGAAGCCCTGGCAACGACTTGCGGTTGAGTTGCGCGATCAGCTCACCGGTGTATGGATGAAAGAAATTCTCGAAGGTGTAGGTAAATTGCGTCTCCTGTTTCCAGGTCAGGAACGGTCCGAGCTTGACGATGTCATCTCGGTAATGAAATCCCACCTGCGACGCGAGCTTCACCATGGCACGTCTCCCCTTCTCAATAATGCCTAGCGGCGGACCATCTGCTGATCGAGGATGACTCCAGCCGGACCGATCTCCTGATCGCCGAAACGGACGCTGGCGGTGCTGGCGATGGCCGTGCGAATGTAGGCATCTTCGCTGACGAAGCGTTCGACCGGACCGGGATCGAAGACGCCGCCGCCGGTCGCGATCGGATCGATGACGTGCGGGCGTGGATCGAACTGCGGTTCCTGCTGCACCAGCGGCGGAATATCGAGCACCGGCGGCGTCGCGACGACATCTCCGGCACCGAACCCGCCGAAGCTCCCGACCGTAACGAGCTGTTCCTCGGTCGATACGTAGAAGACATGACGACTATCGCTGTAGAAGAACGGTGCGTCCCACACAAGCGGGAAGCTGAGCGGCTGGTGCGGCCCAAGCGCGCGGTCGCCGATCGCGTTCTTGAGCACATTCCGCTGGATCGGCTGATTCGCGTTCGACCCGCCGACCGGGAAGAACCAGATGCCGTTGCTGTAGGTGACCGATAACGTGTCGCTTGAAGTATCCAACGATCGGTATGGTCCGAACGGGAAGAGGAAGAAGCCGGCGTCCTCGGCGCGGACCGGCGCGCTGTGCGTGTTGTAGACGAGGAACGACGACCCGCCCGAGCCGGAAAAGCTGACGCGCAGCGCGTCGCCCTCTCCGGCCACACTCATCAGCAACTGCGAGCGGTCGAAGGCGTTGTCGCCGCTCGGAGCGAAATCGGTCCCGAGCGTCGTCGGACGGTCGGGATCGGACGTTTTGGTCGGCTGCCACTTGCCGTTGTAGTACTCGCTGAAGCAGAGAATCGCCTCGACCGTCAGTTTCGCCTTCGATTTGGCGTCCTTGGCGGCATCCGATTTGACATCGGCCAGGTGAATGGCCGCCAATTCACCCGAGACGCTCGAACTGGTCGGCATGCCCGCCGGATTGATCGGTGCCTTTTGTTGGATACGCAGCCAGAAGAGGAGGAGACGATCCTGCCAGACGACCGGCAGCACCGGGTTATCTTCGATATCGAGCTTGATCTGCTCCCACGGCGTCCAGTAACCGTACTCCCGACGCCGGTAGAAATACTTCCGCTTGGCACCGGCCGTTCTGGCAACGACATGGACGATGCCGTCGGCCGTACCCGGGTCCCCCTCGACATAATAGATGCCGCACGGCTCCAGCTTCGCGATCTCCTCCAGTTTGGAGAGGTAGTTGAGCAGGGCGACGGCGGCCGTTTCCTCGGTGATGTCGCTCTGCAGGAGTTCGCTCATCGTCTCCTTGAAGATCGGTGACTGGTCGTCACGCAGCTCCGGTTCGAGCCAGTTCTCCGGCCAGAGGAAAACTTTGCGATTCGCCTCCCAGACGCGGTACCGCTTCATCCACTCCCAGAGATCGGCCCGGATCGAAGCGGGCGAGACTCGCGGTTCGAGATTGAGCAGGCAGCGTTCGATGAAAAGCTGCACCGAGGAGAGCGCGTGCCGCACGCGCGAGGTCTGCATGCATGGGTCCATCTCGACATCCATGAGGAAGTACTCGAAGAGCTTATCCGGCGTGTCGATCTGGCTCGTATCCGGCTTCTGGCTGAACTGCTGAAGGACGTGGGCGACGAGCGCATCGCGACGCAGACTACGGAGATCATCGTTGATCGGCTGCAATACATCGAGCCAACCGGTCTGATCGTAGCGGGCGCGCAGCGCGGACTGCAGATCGCGCACAACCGCGGCATCCGGCTCATTGCCGGTAGCGTCAATCAGTGTGGTCGCCGGGATGTGCAAGGCCGTGACGAGCGCATAGGCGTCAGACACGCGCCGCAACACCTCGAGGTGCCGCAGGTCGGCACGCGTCTTGCCGAAGCGCCCGAGCAGTGCATCGAGCGAGGCGCTCTCCCAGCCGGTCAACGTCAGAAGCAGGCTATCACCGTTCGACACGGTCGCGGTCGGGTCTGGCAGCACCGCCAGTAGGCGCTCATCATCGGGCGAGAGCGCCTGTTTGACTCGCGCAAACGTGAGGAGCGCGATGAACAGATCGCGTAGCGCCGTTGTGATCGGAGCATCCGGCGTACCGTCGACCGGCAGGCCGTTCAGCCATGGCGCACCACCGACCTGAAGGTCAGCATCGGCGGCCAGGTAGGCAAGCTCATTCGCCGTCAGCTTCAGCGCGCCGGCCAGGGCCGTCGCTTTGAGGAAGCGAAGGTAGACCGCTTCCAATCGGTCGACCGTCGCCTCGGGATAGAGCGCGGCGGGCGGCACGACATCCCAGCCGCTGCCGGTCGTCTCCCAGCGGACGATCATCATATTGGTCACCTTTTCGACCGTCAGTGTGATCGAATGCAGCGCACCGGCTTTCAGTGTGACCGCGCTCTGATTGCTCCAGACGCTGTTGTTGGCCGCCAGCGGGATGTTCTTGCCGTCGATCGTCAGGGTGACGGTGGCGCTCGCGTCCGTCTCGATCGCCAGGTTGTAGTCGCCGTTTTGCGGCACTTCGAGATAACCGGACCAGCGACCGGAGATGGCGTTGCCCGCCGCAGGATTGGCCGGTAGCGACGTTGCGCTGCCAGCGGCGTAGGCAAGATTCGGCTCCGCATCGACACGGCTGTCCGCATTGGCGGTGATCGTATCGCTCCAGAAGAAGTCGACCGTCAGGCCCGGTGCCTCCATGCCAGTCAGGTCAGCCAGGGCCGGTTGCCCGGCGTCACCAGCGGCATGGAGGAGCGACGCGTCATTGAGCAGCGCCTGCGCGAAGGCGGGATCGGTACGCGTGGCGGCACTGATCGCCGCGAGCGCATGTTGCGCTTTGCGCAGCCGCTTGAGGGACGGCAGGAAGTTGGCGAGCAGCGCGGTGCGCTTCGTGGCCGGCGGATCGTTGGAAGCAACATAGGCGCTGTAGAGCGGCAGCAGCTCGGGGTAATGCGTGAAGAACGGCTGTGTCACCGCCTGATCGGCGTCGTAGAGGGCGCCAACCGCCGTCTTGAAGTCGTTCGAGACGCCGGCCACACCGGTCAATGCATCGCGGATGTCGGTCGTCAAGACGCCGGTGTAGCTGAGCCGCTTGCGGAAGTTGTCATAGGCGATGCGTCCGCCGCCCGCGTCGATGATCGGCTGTCCCAGCGCATCGGCGTTATGGCTGTAGGGCACGTCAACCGTCAAGGTGTCGTTGAGCAGACCAAAGAAGAAATCGGTCGCCGTATCACCGTAGACGAGCGCCATGCGCGCCCGCGCGATGTCGCCGTTCGGATCGGCGACGAGCGCGAATTCGCTTTCGATGATCGCGAAACCGGTCCGCAGCGTACGCGCGAAATCGGTGACAACCCGCAGCAGATCGGGGGCGGACTTGCCGCTCAGATCCTGGTTCCAGATGAGATAGAGCGGCACAACGGGTCGCAATCCCGCACCACGCACCTCTTCGATGAAGCGTAGGAGCCGCGAGATCGGCGGATCGGGCGGGTCGAGCGGTGCAAAGGAATCGAACCCGGTCATCCTGGTGAACGCCAGCAGTTCGGTCACGCTCAGGCGCAACGCACGCGCCAGCCAGCCACGCCGGTAGATCGCGCTGATGTTCTCCAACGTCAATGGAGTGTTGGCATCGAAGCCGAGCGCCGTCACGATCAGATTGAGATCGTCACTGGTGAGATTGAAAGCACCGCGCAAGGCATCGGCGTGGGGCAATAGCTTCTGATTGTTGTCTTGCAACACGTTGCCGTAGCCATCCTCGGCAAAGACTGGATCCTGCTTGAGCAGCGCCGGGCTGAGGAACATCTGCCGGTAGAGCGCATCATTGCCATAGGTATCGATCGGCGCCCAGCAGGCAAGCAGCTGCGAGAGGTTCTTCTTCGCCGTCACCTTGAGCGCATCCATTACCGTGAGCAGTACGCCGAGCCGCGGCAGAAAGGTGAGAAAGCCGCTGTCCAGATGCTGCAAATCAGCCGCCTCATCGGCGCCGGCCGGCAAATCGGCGGCCGGATAGAGCGCGCTCAGCGCCAGATCGACCTGCTCAATCGACCAGCCCAGTTTCTTCCAGAGCCGGACGAAGCGAAGCAGCCGCACGAAGTCGCTGGCGTGCAGTCTGTTGGCGTTGTTATCGGGATTGGCATAGCGGAGTTCGAGCTGATCGAAGTTGTAGAGATCATCACTGGCCGTCGGGTTGGCGATCGTAATCAGGCCCATGATTCGGCTGAAATTCGCATCGTCCTTGACCCAGGCGAGGATATCGCCGCCATATTCGGTCGCGTCGAGGCCGGGCGGCAGCAAAGTCGTGAAATCGTTCTCTGAGATCGTGCCGTCCTTGAGCGCCTTGAGCGTGGCAAACGGCACGCCGAGCCGTTCGAGCTTCGGAATGAGTATGCCGTTCGGGTTGATGAAGCGCGTTTGCAGAAGCGTGACGATCTCTTCGTACGTCACGCCGATGCGACGCGCGAGCGCCTTGAGGTTGGTGAGCGCGTCGAGCAGGTCGGCATCCGAAGTCGCATCCGGAAAGCCGAAGAGCGTTTGCAGCGATTTCGTCCGATCGGTCAGCAGCGCGTATTCGGCGCGCGACAGCCTCGCCCGCTCCATGAGAATGTCGCGCCATCCGTAGCTCGCGTCGTCCGGCCGTTCGATGGCGTCATCGACGCGCAGTCGCTCCATCGCATCCGCCAGATCGACCTCGGACGCCGCCAGCATCCGGCGCACCGTCTCCAGTTCGCGATGGAAGGGGAGTGGCGCCGGGAAGCTCGCGGTGCGCAACAGATCGTAGGCGGCATCCATGACGAACTCTGGATTGGCGCGCAACTCGACATCACTGGCGCTGTCGTCGGTGTTGTGTCCAGCGTAGTTGGCGAGTGACAGGCCATTCGTGATGAAGTATTCGAGCGTTTCGTTGACGAGATCGATGTAGGGGAGGGGCGTATTCGTGTTCTCGCAGGTGAGCGGCAGGTGCTGCAAATCGGGGCGTCGTTCGAGCAGCACATCCTGCGGATTCTCTTTCTCATTGTCGGCGCGGTCGATGAACATCAGGAGATCGACCAGATAGGCGGCGGGGCTGAGAATGGAGCGGCACTCGTCGCAGGTGCAGAAATCCATCGAGCCGAAGAGTCCTTCAAGCGTCGGATAGGCGATGACATCGGTGCCGGGCTGCGTCTGCGCCAGGGCACCGCCGGGCGTCGGATCGACGACCAACGCCATCTTGTTCTGGCCGAGCAACGGAGCGTTACTCAGCGTCAGGTAGCTGGTGGCGATATTGAGCACGGCATTGTGGACTTGCAACGACTTGGCGTAGGTGAGCCTGGCTGCCTGTTCACCCCCCAGATCATCCTTGAAGGCGTTGACAAATTCGTCCTGGTCGTAGCGCACGACTTTGTAAGCGGAATCGAGATCGTGCTTGAGAAGACCGGTGAGCGCCTGATCATCCGGCGTGATCTGATAGACGCGCTGCAAACGCTTGAGCTGTGTCGTAACCGGCTCGGGAATCTGGGCTCTGAGCTGGTTACGCTGCAGATACTGCTCAACCGGTTGCATGCCGATCTCGAACTTCCCTTGCTGTTGATCAAGGAACTGAACGACCCCGCTGTGCACGTCATCGGCGACATTCAGCGTGACTGCCTGGCTCTGTACCAGTCCACTGACAACCGCCGTCGGATAACTCAAGCGAATCTGCGTCGCCAGCAAATCGGCGTAGTTCGCCTGCTTCTCGGCCTTGTCGGCACCCGGAATCTGATCCGGCACGTTATCGCCGATCAGGCCAGTCCACTTGTCGGCCTGATAGTATCCGCGCCGCGCCAGATCGAGCGTGGAGCCGAGCGGCTGCTGTTCGGCCGCCTTCAGATTGGAAATCAACGGTGCATTGTTGTTCGTCAGATATCCGAGCTGGCCGTCGAGTTGCAGCTGCTTCGTCGTCTCGGCACCGAACGCCTGCGTTGTCGCTTCCCAGAGTTTGGCCGTGTCAGCCCGGAACTGGGTCTGGAGTTCGGCGAACTGCTGCTGCCGTTGCACGTCGTCACCGAGCGAGAGTTGCAGCATCTCCTTGAGCGTCGCGCCGCCGCTCACCGGCGGTGTATCGAGCGCATGAGTGGCGCTCACCTTCTGAAAAGCGTTCACGGCGTCATCGATCCCGTCGCCAAGCTTCTCGGGGATGACGCCCTGCTCAATCGCCTGCTTCCAGATCCGCCCGGCGACCTGCGGATCGGTCTGATAAAGGGCGTCGGCGTTGGCGGGCAGACCGGCCCGGAAGAGCGCGTAGTAGTGCTCGGATTGCAGCCCGGCGCCGTCCGAGGTGGCCGCGAACTGAGCGGCGAGCGAGGCCATCGCCACGGCTCGTGCGTCCCAGCCCGTCTTGTTCGCCAGGTAGGTAATGTCCTGGCGGCCGTCCGACTGCTTGAGATCCCCGAGTTTTCCGCCATACCGCGAGGAAATCGCGGTCATCAGCGTTTCGTGCTCGCTCGGCAACGCCCTGGAGTCCGGCGGCAGGCTGACTATGAGCTGCTCGTCCGGCGTGGCGTTGTAGTGGATGTCCGATGCCGCCAGGAACGTCCCATCAGCGGTCAAGACACGCGCTTGCAAATCCGGCTGCCGCTTGCCCTTTCGGCGCAGGTCGATGATCGAGAAGCTGGCATCGTAGTCGCCGCGCTCGTCGGTGCTCACCGTCGCCAGCGTGACATCGTCACCAATATTCTTGTCAACGATCTCGATACGTAAGCCGCCGACTCCGACACGATCGGGGCTGAAGACCATCCCCTGAACGTTGAAGCTGACGGCGGCGACTTCGCGGTTGATCAGTTGCACGGTGCCGGTATCAACAATCCCGTTGGTATCGACCTGCTGCGACTTCTGGAACTCGAGCACCGCGTCGCGCGTCGATGGGCCGAAGAGGGCGTGCTGGCGTTCGTCTTCGGAGGCGACGAACCCGAGTCGCGCCAGCTCCTGCTGAAGCAGCCGAACATCGTCGCCGGTCATGTCGATCGTGAGATTGCGTCCTTGCAGATCCATCCTCATTCCCTCCCGTGCGATCGATGAAGGTCAAGACGTCTTGCTGGCGCACCTAATGCCCGTGGAATGGCTTCGCCGGGCCGGACATCCACTGCTTTTGCACTGGATCCCAGGTGAACTCATGATGGTGTGGATTCGGATGCACATCCGGCCGGCCATGATCGGTCCAGTCAACTCGACTCCAAGGGACATCCTCACCGGCCGCTTTCGGCCAGGTTTCGCCGGGGAAGGTCGCCGACTGGCGGTACGTTTCGCCGGTTTCCGACGAGACCTTCCCGCCCAGCGTAGTATGCGGCCCCTGCGCGTTGGGATCGGGCAACGGAATGTCCTGGCCGCGTACCGTCTGCTGGCGGAGTGGAACGGGGTTGCCATCGGCATCGCGCGGGATATATACGCCGCGCCGCGGAGCCGGAGCGATTTCCGGCACGGTCGGATCAACGACGACCGGATCGGGGGTGACAAGTCGACCACCCGCGCTCCCACCGACGGCTCCGCCGACGACCCCACCGAGCAGTTCTCCGCCCATTTCGGCGCGTTCTTCGTCGGTCAGCTTGCGGCCGGTGATCGTCTCACCGGTGATCACCTGACCGATTGTCAAGCCACCCATGAAGGCGCCGCCGACCGCCAGCGCACCACCGATGATGGCGAGCGTGCCGCCCGAAGCGATCATCGCGCCAATGACGAGGCCGGCAACGATGCCTGTCACGATCCCTTTCAGCAAGCCGCGGAAGAAGCCCCGCTCGGTATCGGACATGTCGGGGCCGCCGCTGCCCTCACCGTCGCCGGTCTTCGTTCCGCCTCCCTGCTGCGCCTTGGGGCCGGTTTTCGCGCCGGGAGTTCGGGCTTGCGGCGGATCGCCGTGCGGCGGAGGCGGCGTGTCCGGTGGCGGCGGAGCTCCCGTCGGCGGTCCGTCTTTCGCTTCCGGCTGATCGGTCTGGTCCTGTGGCGGCGCCTTGTACGGCGTCAAATCGCCGACGAACCAGCTGTGCGTCTTGGCGATCCAAACCGGCTTCGCGGTGAAATCGACACCATTGGCCTGTGCCAGCTTATGAAGATCTTCTTCGGTCTCCTTACCGGTGAACGTATGCGGGATCGTGACCGCCTTTTTCCGCGGTCCGGTCTGCGCATGATGGGTCGATTTGTGCTGGGTATTCGTACTCTGCCGTCCATTTGGATCGACGAGCGTGATCGGGTTGTTCCGGACGTAGACATACAGATTCGGTCCGTCGACCGCACCCAGCGGGTCACAGGAGGTCCACCGGCCGAGCCAGGCGGCATAATAGCGAGCACCAAAGTAGTACAGATCGTTTTCTTCATCGCGCTCTTTGCCGGCGAACCGGTGGCGCTTGGGAAGATCAGTCTGGTTGCGCACCGCCTGATAAGCAGTGCCGCCGAAGGGGAAATACTCTTCGTACGAGATGATAGCGGCCTGATCATCCAGTTCCAGCAGCGCCGAGCCGAGATGATTTGCGTGCTGGTAGCGGATGAGCTGAGCCGGCGCCGCGTCATTGCCGGCCGTCCGCGTCTCGATCAAGGCGACGCGATCCGGCCCGGCGATGAGCTGCAGCGTCTCACGTGCCAGCGTCACCGTTGTGCCGTCACCGGCGTACTCGCGATAGATCTCGAGCGGCCCGAGGTAGAGCCGCTCGGACTTGCGACGCCCCGTTTCGCCCTGCGCTGCCTGACGATCGGTGCACTTACGGAGCCGCCGCCCCGAGATGTCGTAGACGTAATAGGTCGTCTCCGGTGTACCGGCGTTGACCACCTGCCGTGCACTCGCGGCAAGCCGATCCTGCTCATCCCAGCGCATCGACGGCAAATGCGGCATGCGGCTCATATTGCCGTGCTCGTCGTAGCTGTAGGTGGCCGAAAATGGCCCGTTGGCCGGATCGCCCGGCAAACTCGTCGAGGAGAGCCGATTCCCGTGATCGCCGGAGTCGATATGCGACGCCTCAACATAGTCGTAGCGTTGCGTCCAGCTGCCCGACGCTACGTGATGGAGCATTGAGAGCAGATTCCCGGCATCGTCGTAGTTGTACGTTTCGGTGTAGGTCGCCATGGCGTTGCCGTCGTGCGGATGCGGCTGGCGCACGCGGAAACGATCGTCGTTTGTTATCTGCTGCGGCGCATTGAGCGCCCCGCCGGTCTGCCCCAGATGTTCACGCCCGGTCGCTCGCATGAGGCGATAGGAGGCATCGTAGGTGTAGTCGGCGGTCGGATTGACCCGCTGGTTGTTGAAATAGATGACGTTCTGGGTGTCGGCGTCGTCGCGAATGCGGGTGATGTTACCGGACGGATCGTAGGTGTAGTTGAGATCCTGCACCAGCCGCTGATTCGCGGCAAACGAATTCGGCCGCGTCGTTTGCACCCGGGTGAGACGGAAGGTGAGCGGGTCGTAGTCGTAGCGACACACGACGCCATTGCCGTAGGTTTGCGACATACGCTGACCACGCGCATTAAAGGTCAGCCCGGTTACCGCATGCAGATCGGCACCGGCGGGGTCAAGCAAGACAGCAGGGGCGTTGGCCTGGTTGAGCCAGACGTCGAAGCGATCGAGGAGGCCGGCTTCGTTGTAGGAAGCCCGCAAGACGTTCGTCGTCATCGCCGCACTATGCGGAGTCACCGACTGCATCGGGCGGTTGAGCGCGTCGAAGCTCGACGCCGCGGCGAAGCGCTCTTGCTCAAGCAACGGCGCCGCCGCCGCATCGAGATCCGCGATCGCGATCAGACCGATGAGCGGCGACCAGTCGACCGTCTGGCGATAGTCGCGTGGCAGCTGGCGGGCGCTTTCGAGCAGATTCCCCTTGAAATCGAAACGTTCGAAGCTGGCGAGGCCGCCCGATTCGTACTGCCGGAAGAGACGTCCATTGAGGTTGCGCTCCGGCTGCCCTTCACCGTAGAGCGAGCGCTCCAGCACGATCTCGGCGCCGCCATTCGCGCTGACGAAGCGATGCGTCGGACGTTGCGCCGCGTCGAAACGGAGCCGGAAGACGTGTCCACGAGCATCCCAGAGCCGGATCGGATTCCCGGCGACGTTCGTGAAGCGACGTCGCTCGCCATCGTCCATTCCGTTTAAATAGAGGAGTGAACCGGTCAGGTCGTACCCGCAAACGTAATGCAGGCCGCCATTCTGCTCGCGCCGGATATATTCGAGCGTGCGTCGTCCCAGCGCGTCGAATACGACGAGTGGCGCATCCTCGGTATCCAACGCGGTACGACTCGGTAGTCGATGATCGCCGTTGTTAGTGACGCTCAGACAGGCGCGGCCGCGTGGATCGAAGTGCACCACCGTGGTGGTGTTCGCGTGCGCTTCGCTCTTCTGGGCCGCATCCTGCGCGGCGGCCCGGTCGGCCGGACTCGCACCGAAGGTTCCGCCGATGCGCTGATCGTGCCAGGAGGTGAAGGCATCCGGCGCAGCGCCGAGCAGGCGCCTGAAATAGTCACCGACCGTCGCGTCGTCGCGCGGATCTCCGAGCAAGATCGTGTCATTGACATCCCAGCTTTCCTGGCGCCAGGCGGCCAGCTCGACCTTCTCCCAACTGCTGTCCGGATGCAGCGTCGCCACGACACGTCCGGGCGGATCGTAGAACGTCGTCGTCGCCACCCCGACCTGTCGCGCGAACTCGAAGCGGTGCGTTGCCGAGAAGAACGGCTCATAGATACGGACAGGACGACCCTTGTTGTCGAAAATCGTCCAGCCGGAGCCGACCCAGCGCGGCGAAACATCCGCGCCGCCAGCGACGACCGGCCCCGGCTCGGCCGGCAGCTTCTGCTGAATCTCGCGGCCGAAGCCGTCGGAATAGGTGAAGGCGTACTGAAAACGTGTCGTCTCATTGGGTGCCAGATCGGAGACGTGCGTCTCGCGTGCGATCGCGTAGACTCCGGGCGGGTCGGGTTGGGCGTTGTCGCGCGTGCGCTGATAGGCGAAGAGATCGTAGACGAGGCGGGAGGTCGCCCCGCCGAGTAAAGACACCGGATCGTTCAGCGGGTCAGCGAAATGCGCCTGCAGAACAGCGTCGTTCAGATCGGGCTCGAAGCCGTCGAGTGAGTCGCCCAGTTGCTCGTTCGCTTTGCCCATCACCGCGGTACCGGAGACCATGCCGAGCGTGTCGGAGGCGACCTCGACGCGGTTGCCATTGATGTCCGTCACGCGGAATGGTCGCAGCAGGCGGTAGTCATGCTCCGCGCTGGTGACGTTGCCGACCGGGTTTGTCGCGCGCGTGGGCAGCAAGTCGTAGGGTGCGTCGTAATCGAGCTGCGCGACCGCGCCGAAGGAGTCGACCGCGCGGCGCGTCAGATAGAAATGCGCGCGTGCCTCAGCCAGTTCGGCCGCCGGTGTTGCATTCGGATCGGTCGAGTAAAAGACGCGCCCCGACGGTATCCACCAGCCATTGCTCCCCGGCAATTGAACATAACCACCTTCGCTGATCGTCGCGTCCGGCAGGCGATTGTCGAATATCCGGCTCACCAGACTGGGTGTCAGCGCCAGGCGATAGCTCTCGCCGGGCAACGCTTGCGGCTGGAGTTCGTCCAACGCCAGCAATACCGTCAGATCGTCACGACGGTAGAGCGTGCGCGTTTGCTCGACAATGCGGCGCGTCACCGCGTTCGGCAACGCCCCGGCGCCATCGATATCCGATGTCGGAAGCTCCTCAAATGGGCGATCGTGGTTGCCGTCCCACGCCGTTTGCCAATGGCCATCAAGTTCAGCGAACCTGAAGCGATTGGTGATGCCGGCACGCTGGGATGCAGGCACGATGCCGGTCAGCTCAGCGCTGATGCTCTCTGAGGGCAGCGGTGTCCGGTGGGTGTCGGGCCACTGCGCTGCGTCGGTCAGATCGGCCGTGTAGCGATGTTCGCTGGCCACGATTTGCGGACGCGTCTGATCATAGGCGAGCATCCCGCGGAAGGCGGCCGCAAGTGTCGGCTCCGGCTCGGGATAGCCGGCCCGGCGCGGATAGTTGACCGAAACGGCCCGCTTCACGTTGCCGAACGGATCGACCTCCAGCGTCACAGTATGCAAGACGCGCGGGTCGTCCGCCTGTCGCTCATAATGCAGCGACAGCTGCTCCTGCGGGTGCCGGAAGAAGACGGCGTGCCGGTTAATGCCGCGCGACTGGACCAGCCGGAGCGCGACATTTTGCGCGGTCACTGAATACGGGTTGCCGAGCGTTCCATCCTCGTCTTCATGATAGATCTCGGTACGCAACGCCACGCCCTTGAGCGCACGGTACGCTTCGCGCGTTTCCTCCGCGGTCAGATTGTCCGGCAGCTGCGAATCAGGCAACTCCATCGCGGCTCGGTCCGCCGCACGATCGGGCCCCCGCAAGGCGGGTTCAACCCAGTATTCCGGCCCGTACTGTTGCGTCAGCGAGCCATTCTCGAAAAAGGCGCCAGTGTGGAACCAGTTGCGTGTACACACCGGCGGCGACCAGGAGGTCTCGTCCCAATTGGTGGCATCCGGGAAATCGGTCGTCGCCTGGTGCTCCTCGGTATCCCATTGCTCGACCATTCCGAAGCCGCGAAACTCGCGTTCCTGTCCATCGAAATAGCCGTGATGATACGCGTAGCGCGTCACGAAGCGACTGCGTCCGATCCAGTCAAAGACCTCGACGCGCTCGACCACATGGACCGGGAAGGGGAGTCGGGTGAGCCAGGGCCGGCCGCTCGCCTTGTCTACCAGGTAGAAGCGGGTGGACGGTGCGGAGTGCACGCACGTTTCGCTGCCGAGATTGTTCCGCAACCGCACCAGCAGCTGCGG
>CALAGB010000252.1 GCA_937891245.1 uncultured Thermomicrobiales bacterium
GGCGAACTGGCGGAAATGGCCGGTCTCAAACTGCCGATGCAGGCGGGCAAAGGGTACAACATCACGGTGCAACAGCCGGAACTGACGCTGCACCACGCCATCTACTTCTCGGAAGTGCGCATCGCCTGTAGCCCGTTCAACAACGCGTTGCGCGTGAGCGGGACGATGGAGCTGTCCGGCGTGAACACTCACTTCGACCCGCGTCGCGTCGAAGCAATCCGCCACGGCGCCAACCGCTGCCTCGGCGACTGGAGCCGGGGTGCGAGTGAGACGACCTGGGTCGGTATGCGCCCGCTTCTGCCCGATGGCCTGCCGGCGATGGGCCGCGCACCGGGGATCGACAACTGCTTCATGGCAACCGGCCATTCGATGCTCGGCATCACGCTCGGCCCATCGGCAGCGCTCATGATGGCCGAACTGATGACGACCGGCAAAACGTCGATCGACATCTCCGCCTTCGACCCGGCCCGCTTCAACTAACGCGGCGCCGCTCGATCGGAAAATAACGCGCGCAGAGACGCCGAATTCTCAGATAACCCTGCGTCTCTGCGCGAGGAACCGATCCTCTTCACGCCCAGACGACACGCTCGATCGTGCCGTCTGGGCCGTAATGCGCCGCCCCGACGCGCGGACGCTTGCCTCCACGCGGATCGCACCTCAGATCCTCGATCAGAGCCGGGAAGACAAGCGCCGCGCTCTCGATGATGTCGATGCCCGCGAATTCGTCTGGGTGAACCCAGCGCAGCATTCCCTCCGGGGACTCTGGCAGCAGGGCATCCGGTAGCGCGCCGGTAAAGAAGGCGAGGAGCGTCAACGGCGTCGTTGCCCGATCGTGCAGCAGGAGCCGGCGCAGGGTGAAATGCGAAACGTCTGACTCGCCGAGTCCGCTCTCTTCCCGCAGCTCGCGCAGCGCGGCCGCGCGCAGATCGCCGAACTCGTGTGACTCGATGCGACCGCCTAGACCGGTCCAGCGTAGCGGCGAGAAACGCTTCCAGGCGGCACGTTGCAGCAGGAGGAAACGATCGCCGTGCGTCAATACGACCAGGCTGTAGGCTTCCAGACTGTTCGCGAAGGCTTGCGCGACATCTTCTCCCGCCACCCACATCTCCAATCTTCACGGCATCGGCTTCACGGCGCTAGTGTCATCATCGCATGCGAGACGCACGCTGGTCGAAGCCGCACACTCCCACAATACCCGTCTGCGTCCAGCCGACCGGAGGTTCCCGATGATAGATCCGCGAGCCATCGAACGAACGCTCCACGATCTCACACGCTTGATCGAAGAACCGGGCCTTACAACCGAGCACGAGATCGAAGAATACACCCGCGGCCTCCTCGAACGGGGCGTTGAAAATCTGTCCCGATTGTGCCGAGGCCTACGTGCTGCTCGGCAAAGAGGCGAGCAAATCGCTGAAAGAGGCACGAGATCAGTATCGTACTGGGATGGCCGTATGGGGACGCGGGCCCCGAACGTGGTGCCGCCCCAACCTCGCCCGGGGGGGTCGGGGCGTTGGATCCCGAGCGTGGCGTCGTCCCGACCCCGCCCCGGGCGGGGGCGGGGCGGCACCACGCTCCGGTTCTATGACCCGGCTCCCCCGGCGAGATTGGAGCGATGCCGCATTCCGGTTCTACGATCCGTCCCCCCAGGCGGGGTCGGGGTGGCACCACGTTCGGGGCGCCATGATCCATTCCCGGGCGTGCGTTCGGCACAATCACTGCCGATGATTCTTACAGTTGTGCCCTCCTGGTGGGCAGCTGGCACGACCAACGTGCCGAATCACACGATCCGTTCCTCGTACGTCATTTCGCACCCCTGGCTCGTCGGTTTCGGTATCATTCATTCTATGAGTAGCTCGCACCTGCGCGCCCGGCGATTGACGCCTCGTGGTTGTGTACGTACACTATGAGGGGGTGCCGCGAGCGCTCCATCCATCGCTGTCCCCTCGACCGGTCTGAAGCGAATCGAGTGCGTCTATGACCATGAACGAATCCCCTTACCCGTTCCAATCGACCGCGCCGAAGGTGAGGCTGCTACGGGATGAGTCGGCGGCGCACCCGTTTGGACTGGCGGTAGCGGCGGCCTGGACCTGCTATGGTCCGCGCCCAGCGCGTGTCGAAAACGTCCTTAAGCTGATGGACGAGTCGCTCGATGAGCCGGGTGACGAGACGCGACCGGTTCGGCGCAAGCGCGCGCAGCGCCTCTATCGCGACCTCTTCGAGGCGGGCCACCATACGACGATGCAGCACGCCAATTTCGTCTTCGCGCTCGATGGCGTTTCGCGCCTCGCCATCTGGTCGTTCTTTCATCATCATCCGCACTACAACTCGGAGCAGGTCTCGCAGCGCTACCGCGAGGTAAGCGGCAAGGCGATGGTGACGCCGGAACTGCCGGAAAAGCTCCAGCCGATCTACGAGTCCGCCATCGAACGTGCCCTGCTCGGCTATCACCGGCTCACCGAGCTGCTGACGCCCGATCTAACCGCACGCTACACCGCCGTCTTCCCGGCACGCGTCAAGGCGAAGGGTCCGGATGCCGAGGAGCGCGTGCGCGCCGCCGTGCAGAAGAAGGCGCAGGAGGTTGCGCGTTATGTCCTGCCGCTGGCGACACCGGCGCATCTCTACCACACAATCAATAGCCTGACGCTGCTCCGGTATCACGTCCTCGCCAACCAGCTCGATGTGCCGGGCGAAGTGCGCTACATCGTCAATCGCATGGTCGATGAGGTGCTGGCGGTTGATCCCTATTTCCTCGGCGCGCCCGGCTATCCGCTCGACTTGAGCGTGCTGGGTGAAGATGACACGCTCGAATACGAGACGCTGGCCAATCTGGGCGCCAACCTGAACCAGAACAACGACGAGGCGTTCTTCCGGCAGTTCGATGACGGACTCGACGGCTATGACTCGAAGCTCGTCGGCTTCCAGCCCGACGCCGAGCGCACGCTAGCCGACGCCGTGCGCACCGTTCTCGGCCGAACCGCCGCCGATCTCTCCGATCCGGACGCGATCGCCCGGGTGCTCGATCCGTCGCAAAACCGCTATCTGGCGCATCATCTCTTCCTGGCGATGAATTCGAAGCTGATGCAGACGATGAACCATGTGCCGTTCACCTTCCAGAAGCGAATCAGTGGCGCCGAAGAGGCGCAGAACCAGCGACATCGCGGCACACTCTCATCCAGCCCGGTGCTCACGGCACACCTGCGCCAGGAGCCGGACGTCATCGTTCCCTACGACGTGACGCGGGTTCCGGCCGCGCTGGAGGAATATCACGCCACGGTGCAGGCGCTCTGGGATGCCAAGAATCAGCTGCTCAACGCTGGCGTGCCGGCCGAGAAGGTGCTCTACCTCCTGCCGAACAGTCACCGCGTCCGCTTCTATGAGACGGGTACACTGCTGAATTACTACTGGAAGTGGATCAAACGCCTCTGCTACGACGCCCAGCGTGAAATCTTCGAGACGGCACGGCAGGAGACAGCTCAGGTCGCCGAAGTACTACCCGGCATCGGGCGTTACGTCAATCGCCCGCCCTGCGTGGTCCGTTCGGAAGCCGGTCAAACCCCGAAATGTCCCGAGGGTGAGCGTTACTGCGGCGTCCCCGTCTGGCGCAACTACGACCCCGCGACGCTGGCCGAACGCCGCGTGTTGTAGAAGCGGCCCTCCTGCAGCCGGCAATCCCACCGACGCTGCCTCCCAAGGAAGAGAACCGCCTCGCGTCTCGAACGGGAGAGGGGGAATGAGGCCAACGTCAGCGTATTCCCGTTGGCTCATTCACCCTCAAGCGCAAATCGGCGCGACTGACGTCGCTCACCCCGACTCTTCGCCCGCGCGACGCGAGCGAGGGGTCGGGGTAAGCGCTGCTCCTAGAACGGCAGGCCCTTGCCGCCTAGCACGCCTTTGAGGGCACAGATTTCGCCACCGTGGTGGGCCGCGTGCCAGCCAATGATGGTGCTGAGGAAGGCGCCGATCGGCATTTCGTCGATAAACGTGACGGTGCCGTCAAGGTCGGCTTCGGTGAGTGTCGCGAGATAGTCGTCGGTTTCGGTGTAAACCTGCGCGGCGTATCGACGCAGTGCATCGAAGTCGACGTTGGGGATGTTCGCGATCCATGGCTCAGGATCGCCGCCAAAGGGAACCATCTCGATTCCAACCGTCTTCGATAAGCCGGCCCGCTCAAAGATCGAGGCCTGATCGCGTAGTTTAGTGTTCATCAGCCAGTCTTCGGACATCACGGTGTGCGCGTAGATCAACGCAATCGAATGAATCGTCGAGCCCTCGCCGCGGTGATGCAGCTGCTCGGGCGTCAGATTCGCCACCGCCTGCTCCATGATGTCGTGGCCCTGCTTGATTCCCCCTCGCAATATCGCGATCGCATCCACTAGCGCACTCCTTCACTTTCGCCGCAACAGAACATGCGTTCTGTACGTACTTTAGCGAGGCGTGGGTTGATTGTCAAGCGGTCACTGTCGCGACTAGACGGTGCCGCCGCCATCGACGATGATGTTCGTGCCGGTCACCCACTCGGATTCGTCCGACGCCAGGTAGAGCGCAGCCGACGCGATGTCGCCGGGCACGCCGATGCGGCCGAGCGGTAGATCGCGGCCGATACCGGCGACGAGTCGATCCTGATCGGGCTGGCCGCCGAAGCGCGCCCGGCGCAGCAATTCGGTGTCGATCGCACCGGGCGAAACGCAGTTGACGCGCACGTTGTGGGGCGCCAGGTCAAGCGCGGCCGCTTTCGAGAGTTGAATAACGGCGCCCTTCGTGCCGCAGTAGGCAGCGCGTTGCCGTAGGCCGCGCACACCGGCCGTTGAGGCCGTATTGATGATGCTACCGGAGCGTTGGGCAACCATGATCTCGGCGGCCCATTTCGTGCCGAAGAAGACCGAGCGGACATTCGTATCGAAGAGCTGCTCGAAATCCTGAACCTCGGTTTCGAGAATTGTGCGTGACAGCACCGAACCGGCGTTATTCACCATCACATCGAGCCGGCCATGGCGCGCGGCGGTATCCTGAATCACACGCTGGACGTCCGGCAGTCGCATCACATCGAGTTCAACGTAGTCGGCCCGCCCACCAGTGCCGGCAATCCGTTCGACGACTTCAATACCCATTCCGGCATGACGGCCGGTGAAGGTCACGATCGCACCCTCCTCCGCAAAAAGGCTCGCCATCGCTTCACCGATTCCCCGCGTGCCGCCGGTGATCAGAACAACCTTGTCCTTCAGCCGCATCGACTTCCCCCGTTCGATTCCTCACGCAGAGGTGCAGAGCGCACAGAGATCACGATCTGAAGCTGCGTCTTTGCGTGCCTGCGCGAGTCACCCAATCTCCCTCCATCAGTCCTCGCGAGACAATAGCACACGGTACGACGGTACGCTCGGGTTGGGACCGCTGTCGGATGCCGTCTCATGGCCGATCTGACTAGGATTAGACCGGTCGCCCCGCACGACATGCGGCCGCATGCGAATCTGGCGAAAGAGGCTACGTGTTCGACGATTCTCGCAATGATGCGCCTGATGATTTCAACGCCTTTTCCGAACTCGACGAGGGCGAACTGGAGGAATGGGATTCGCTCAAGGATCTCCTTTCAGACCTCGACGACCGCGAACGCGAGCCGCTTGCGAGTGGTGCCTTCGAGATCCCGGCGCTGCTCGGAGATGGCGATGGCATCGCCCGCTGGGTGCTCCGTCTCAGTCAGATCCGGCGGATCTCCGGTATCACACTACTGCGGCAGGGGCTGCCACGGGCACCCTGGTGCATCGCCATGCGAGTCATCGCGATCGATCACGATGCGGTCCGCATCGGCGTAACGACCACCCGGCGCGTTAGCCACGAACAACTCGCCGAATTCGTCGTGCAACTCCTCGGCAGCGCTGGAGATTTGACGATTGAGATCGAACCGGTCACGCGCCAGGCCGCCGGTGAACGCTGGCTGACGATCGACGAGGTCGCGGATGAGTTCCGCGTCAGGCCGCGCCACATCGAGCGCTGGATCGAAGCTGGTCTGCTCGTGGCCCGGCAGGTTGAAACGGAGCACGGTTTGGAATGGCGCATTCGCCTGCGTCCGGCACCGGCCCGGCAGGCGGTGGGAGTTTCGGCATGAGCATGCATGGTGATCTCAACGATTTCGCGCTCACCGACATCCTGGCGATGATCGCCCAGCGCAATAAGTCCGGCACCCTCCGCTTGAGTACCGCGACCGACCGCATTACCCTGAGCTTCGATCTCGGCCTGGTGAGCGCGGTCAGCTCCGGCGAGATCAATCAGCACATCGGCCGGCTGCTGGTGCGTCACGGGTATGTACGCGAGGAGCAGGTCGAGCAGGGACTCGTCTTACAGGCGCTCAGCGCGCCGCGCCGGCGCCTCGGCGAAGTGCTTGTCGACATCGGAGCCGTCACCCGCCGGCAGGTTGCCGACGCCGTCGCGAGCCAACTCAAGACGTCGCTCGTTCGGCTGCTGATCGAACCGGCCGGCAGCTTCACCTTTACACCGAGCGAGGCCGATAGTCCGGCTGTCGCGCGTGACGCGGAAAGCCGCATTGATTCCGTCATGCAGGAGGCGCTACAACTCGCTGGAGAGTGGCTGGAACGCCATCCGGCACGCCAGACGGTGGCCATCACCGATGCCGAGGTCGATCCAAACTGGCCGGCCGAGCTGCGCGATACCGATCGCGCGATTCTCCTTTCAATCCTGAACGGCTCAACCGTAAGATCGGAAGAGCACACGTCTGAACTCCAGTCACCTTGTAATCTCGTATG
>CALAGB010000253.1 GCA_937891245.1 uncultured Thermomicrobiales bacterium
AACGCCAGAAGCGAGCGGTGAGCTGCGACGGATCGATGCGTGTCACGTAGGTGGCGTACATGTCGTAGTCACCCGCCGCGCGCCGCTTCGTGATAATCCCCTGCTCCAGCGACGAGTTCTTGATCTTGATGCCGATGTCCGACCACATCGAGGCGATCGCCTCGGTGATCTGTTTCGAGATGACCAGGATCGACTGCGAGATCATTTCCGGCGCCCAGTCAGAAGGAACGTTCGCCTCCTTGAGCAGCGCTTTCGCCTTGTCGGGATCGTATTCGAACTTGGTCACGTCGTCGGTGTAGCCGCGCATGAACGCCGGGATATAGCAGTTAATGACCTGGGCCAGGCCGCCAAAGAGGTCCTTGGCGATCGAATCGGAATCGATCGCGTAGCGCAGCGCCTGGCGCACACGAACGTCATCCAGCGGCGGCCGCTTCATGTTGAACCAGACATTGAACGGCGAGACGCCATATTTCGCCTTGTTGAAGACGACGTTCTCGTCTTTCGCCTGCGACGCGGTGATGGCGATATTCGGGTCGGCGATGTAGTAAGCGTCGATCTCGCCCTTCGAGATAGCGAGCGATGCGGTCCGATCGTCAACCGACATGTGGAACTCGATCTGATCGATTTTCGGCTTCGTGCCCCAGTAATCGGGATTCTTGTTCAACGTCAGGCTCGTGCCGGAGAGATAGTTCCCCCAGGTGAAGGGGCCAGTGCCGACGGGGCCGGTGATCCACTTGTCACCGAGCTGCTCGTAAACTTTTGGCGAAATGATCTTGCAACTGTAGGCGATCGTGGCCGGAATGAAGGCGACATTCGGATGATCGAACTTCACTTCCACCGTGGAGGGGTCGACGACGGTAATAGTCGCGCCTTTCCAGTCCGGCCCAGCCGAGGAACCGGTGTCCGGGTTCTGGTAGCGATCGAAGTTCCATTTGATGTCATCTGCGGTCAGATCATCACCATTATGGAACTTCACACCAGATTGCAAGTGGAAGGTGAAGGTCGTGCCGTCGGCGCTGAGATCCCATGACTTGGCCAGATCGGGCAATATCGCGTTGCCGAGGGGTGGATCGTAGGTATAGCGCGCCATGTAGCTGAAGAGTGCTTCCTGCGGCGCGTTGTTTACCTGGGTCGTCGTCTTGCCCGGATCGAGCTCGGTGATCGCGCTTGGCGTGCCGATGCGATAAATCTTCTTGCCGCCCGGAACACCGGCTTCGGCAGTCGAGGCACCGCCGCTGGCGGCAGACGCTTCGGGCGTGGCACCGGATGACGAGCCACCAGTGCTCGGCGACGCCGCACTGGTCGCGGCGCTGGTTGAACCGGAAGCCACCGTGCTCGCTGACGATGTCGCCGTATTGTCATTGGATGAGCCACCGCAGGCAGCCAGCAACGCGGCTCCGGCGGTCGCCGTCGATGCGAGCAAGAAGCGGCGGCGATTCATCACAGTCAGTAATTTGATCCCCGAGGTATCGTCCATCGTAGTCCTCCTCATTGAGTCGACCGGGTCACGCTTCTCTGAAGCCCGGGAACATCGGTGAACGTCGTCACCGAACTCATGTTCGCGATTCCACCTCGTTTCTGGCGAGCGAACTCCCCTCCTCGTTATCCCCGGTGCTAGCGATCTCGTAACCGGGTATCAAGCGCGTCGCGCAATCCGTCTCCGACAAGATTGAAGCCGAGCACCGTGATCATGATCGCCAGCCCTGGAAAGAGCACGACCCACGGCGCCAACTGCAATACCGAACTGCCATCGCTGATCATCGAGCCCCATGTCGGCGTCGGCGGCGCGGGGCCGAGCCCGAGGAAACTGAGCGTTGCTTCCGCCAGAATCGAGGTCGACACATAGAGCGTCGCCATGACCAGCACCGATGACAGCGAATTCGGCAGCACATGCTTGAGCAGGATCGAGCGGATCGGTGGCGCGCCGATGGCGCGGGCGGCGGTGATGAACTCACGTTCGCTAATCGACAGCACCTCTGCCTGCATGAGTCGCGCGAATCGAGGCAAGGTCGAAAAGCCGACGGCAATCATGATGTTCGTTAGTCCGGCGCCGAGCGTCGCCATGATTGCCAGGGCTAAGAGCAACGTCGGAAACGCCAAGAGCGCATCGACGAGGCGCATGATGACCGTGCCGATTGTCTTGCGGTAGTAGCCGGCCACCAATCCGAGCGAGCAGCCGATGATGCCGCCCCCGGCAACCGAAATGACGCCGACGGCGAGTGCGAGGTGCGCGCCGAGCAAGATGCGGTTCTTAATGTCACGACCCTGCCCGTCCGTTCCGAGCCAGTGTTCGGTACTCGGATGCTGCAAGCGTTGGCCGAGACGGCTCCGATTCGTATCGGACGGAGTGCCGATCATCCCCCAGGCCGAGATAATCAGAAAGATCGCGATGATTATGACACCGAGCATCGCGGCACGATCGTGCAGGAAGCGATTGCGCATGTCGCGCCAGAACGTCCGAGGTTCGCCACGCAGATCGTTCGCCGCCGCCGAAGCGGATTGCAGTCTCTGGCTTGCCGTCACCTAATACCTACTCCTACTTCCGACGTAGACGCGGATCGACAAAGCCATAGAGCGTGTCGGTAACGAAATTGACCCCGATCACGGCAACCAGAAAGATGAATATCAATGCCTGCGACAGTGGGTAGTCGCGCTGCAAGATCGCATCGATCAAGAGCTTGCCCAACCCTGGCCGTCCGAAGACGATCTCGGCGATACCGGCTCCTCCGAGGAGCTGGCCGAAATAGAGACCGAGCACCGCGAGAATCGGCACCAACGCGGCTCGCAATGCATGGGCACGCACGACGGTGAAGTTTGAGAGCCCTTTGGCGGTCGCGGTGCGAATGTAATCCTCGCTGAGCACCGCCAATAACGCCGAGCGGGTGGTCCGTGCGACGAGCGCTGAAGATTCAAATCCGAGCGCCACGGCGGGCAGGATCAAATGATGGATGTTCGACGAGAACCCTTTGCCGGCTCCCTGGACCGGGAACCAGCCGAGCCGGTAGCTGAGCAGATAGATCATGAGCAAGGCCAGGAAGAAGCCGGGGGTCGCGACGCCGAGCAAGGCGATGATCATCGCTGCGAAGTCGGCGAACTTATTTCGGTTGAGCGCGGCGACCACCCCGAGAGGTATCCCGATGACGCACGTGGCGATCATAGCGGCGATGGCGAGTTCAACGGTGTAGGGGAGCGAGGCACGAATGACCGACATCACGCTCGTCTGCTGGGTGATCGACCTCCCGAAGTTACCGGTGACGGTATTTTTGATGAAGGTGTAGTACTGAACCGGCAACGGTCGATCGAGACCGTATTGCTTGCGGATCGTGGCCGTCAACTCGGGCGTCACATAGTCGCCGAGCATGATTTGCACGGGGTCGCCCGGCGTCAGACGCATGATGAGGAAGACGATCGTGAGGGCACCGAAAATGGTGAGGATCGCTTGTCCAAGTCGTGCGACGATCTGGCTCACCCGCCCAAACCTCCCCCAACTCGTGTTACCTTGACAGTCGCGCTCTCGCTTCGGCGGAGTGTAACACTCCGCACGAACGCAGTCGTACGGCACCTCTCGCCGTTATGACCACGAGCACGAAGCCCGCCCTCGAGATCACGGCAACGCGGTGCGAACGATAACATACGACCGGGGAATTACAGAAGCCCGGGCACGACTCAGGCTGTCGGACGGTTAATCGGTACCGGCCGGCGGGTAATGGGGCAGCAGCACCTTGAAGACGCTCCCGGCGGACGGCTCACTCTCGACGCTGAGAGTGCCGCCGTGTCGCATCACGATCTCGTTGGAAACAAAGAGGCCAAGGCCCGCGCCGGGGGTCATTTCAGCGGCCCTGCTGCCACGCATGAACGGCTGGAAGATGAGCGCCCGCTCATCCGCTGGAATACCGACCCCCTCGTCTCTGACGACGACTTCGACACCATCCCCCTGGCTGTGAGCGCTCACGCGAATCATTCCGCCATGCGGCGAGTAATTCAATGCGTTGGCAATGATGTTGGTGATGACCTGATCGAGCCGCGCCGCGTCCCAGCGCCCGCGAATCGGCAGGGGTGCATCGACCACGAACCGATGGGCCGTCCCCTCTTCCAGCTCTTCCTGGAAGCGTTCGACAACCTGGATCACGATCTGGCTCACGTCGCAGGCTTCACGTCTGAGGCGAATCCGGCCGCTCTGAATACGCGACACGTCAACGAGCTCGTCGACCAGGACCTCGAACCG
>CALAGB010000254.1 GCA_937891245.1 uncultured Thermomicrobiales bacterium
GTCTGTTCAGTGATGATGCGCGCATTTTTGCGATGACGAGCGAGGGATCGAGCCGCATCTGGCCGAGCTACGGGGCGGTTTCGGCTGCCAAAGCGGCGCTTGAATCGCACATTCGCCAGCTGGCGGTCGAGTTGGCACCGTTCGGTGTCGCCGCCAACGCGATCCAGGCCGGTGTCACTGATACGCCGGCTCAGAATAAGATCCCCGGCGCCGACGAAATGCTCGAGGGTGCATTGCGGCGCAACCCGCACAAGCGTCTCACCACGACGCAGGATGTCGCGTGTGCGATTCGCGCGCTGAGCGTGCCCGGCCTCGGCTGGATGACCGGCAACGTGATCCGCGTCGACGGCGGCGAGTCGCTCGGCGCGTAGCCGCACGTCGCGACGCCGCTGGTAGCGCAGCGTCTCGCCGGGTTGCTTGTAGCTGCTCGTGCCGTACGGTATCCTTGCGCCTGTCGTGCTAGGTGGGGAACTAGCGGTGCCCTGTACCCGCAATCCGCTCCAGCGGGACCGAATTCCCTCTCGAGGTACGATCCTGTGGGACTGCCCGTGCAAAGTGGCGGGGATGGTTAGGTCTCACGCGGCAGGGACCCGTGAACCCGGTCAGGTCCGGAAGGAAGCAGCCGTAAGCGGTAATCTCTGGGTGTCGTGAGGTCGCCTGGCCGGAGCTAACTGGCTCGGTGTAAGCTGGAGGACCGCTATCGACAGAGGGTGCACGGCATCTTTGAACGTGAAAACGGGCCGCTCAATTGAGCGGCCCGTCCGTTTTGTTTCCTACCGGTGGGCTGATTTGTAGCTGGATCGGGCTCGTTTGCGCCGGCGCGAATGGCGCTGGTTGCGGCTGATCGACGAGGCGGCGGGCGACGGCGCGAGGTAACGCTGCTTGGTCAGCTGCGCTTTGCGGGCGGCGACCCGGCGTGGGTATTCCGTCGTTACGATGTAGACGAAGTAGGCAATAACCGCCACTGCCGCTACGAAGCAGAGATAAATCCATGCGCGCATGTAGAGGTTGAACGCGGACACCCGGAGGAGCCGGAACGCGAAGAAGAAGATGCCAATCGCGAAGATCGGCATGAGGATAGCCGAATAGCGTCGCACGATGACATCGAGCAGAACGTTCCGCCGGATCGGACGGAACCAGCCGTTATAGAGGATGATCGTGCCGATTAGCCCGATGCCGAAGAGAGCCACGAAAGCGATGGAAAACGGTCCCCAGGTCGGCGTCTTGAACAGCGGCGCGGTGAGGTAGCCCCAGTCGAGCGGATTCTGCATCGTCCCCTCCATGGAAATCGATTCTGACGGCGCCATTGTAGCAAAATCTCGGACGCCGAACGGCGCATTCATCTGGACATAACGAACCGGGTGGCGGAACGTCACCCGGTTGCTTGCGAGCGATGACTACGGGTCGAGCTAGCTGCCGAGCAAGAGCGTCCGCTTGACCTGCTCAATGGCGTTGGTGACCTGGATACCGCGCGGGCAGGCGTCGGTGCAGTTGAAAATCGTGCGACAGCGCCAGACACCCGAACTCTCATTCAGCACTTCGAGGCGCGCCTCGGTGCCGTTGTCACGACTATCGTAGATGAAGCGATGGGCGTTCACGATCGCCGCCGGTCCAATGTATTCCTCATTTGACCAGGTAATCGGACAGGATGACGTGCACGCCGCGCAGAGGATGCACTTCGTCGTGTCATCGAACACCGCACGCTGCTCCGGCGATTGCAGACGTTCGGTCGCGGGTGGCGTCTCGTCATTGACGAGATACGGCATGACCTTGCGATAGCTGGCGAAAAACGGTTCCATGTCGACGACGAGATCTTTGATGACCTCAAAGCCGAGCAGCGGTTCGATCGTCATCTTGGCGCCGATTTCTTTAATCAGCACCTTGCAGCCGAGCCGGTTGCGACCGTTGATGCGCATCGCATCGGAGCCGCAGACACCATGGGCGCAGCTGCGCCGGAAGGTGAGCGTGCCATCCTGATGCCACTTGATCTGGTTGAGCGCGTCCAGGACACGGTCGGTCGGTTCGACATCGACCGTGTAGTTCTGATAATGCGGCTTGACGTCGACGTCGGGATCGTTGCGCTGAATACGAAGCTGGACCTGCATCAGTATTTCCGTTCCTTCGGCTCGAAGCGACCGAGTGCCACCGGCTTGTAGCGCAATTGAAGACCGCCCGATGTCCGGTAGGCGAGCGTGTGCTTCAGCCAGTTGACATCATCACGCTCGGGGAAATCGTCTCGAACGTGGGCGCCGCGACTCTCTTCGCGGGCCAACGCGCTCACCGCGATTGCCTGGGCGATATCGAGCAGAAAGCCGGTCTCGATCGTCTCGACCAGATCCATATTGAACGTCTTACCCTTGTCGCGCACGCCGACGTGGCTGAACCGATTGCGCAGATCCTCGATGATCCCTTCCAGCTCCATCAGATCATCGCCGTTCCGGAACATGCCGGCCTTCGACATCATCGCTTCCTGGAGTTCGACCCGGATGTCAGCGGCGTTCTCGTGTCCATCGTTCTCAAGAAAACGCGCGACTTCGGCCCGTGCGCGAAAATCCGGCTCCTGCGGCATCGGTTGGATGTCATTCTCGCGGACGAACTGGAGCATATGCCGGCCGGCACGGCGGCCGAAGACGACCAGATCAACCAGCGAATTCGTCCCGAGCCGGTTCGCCCCGTGTACGCTGACGCAGGCGCATTCTCCTGCCGCGTAGAGGCCAGGCAGCACCGTCTTGTGCTCATCGACGATGACGCGCCCTTCAACATCGGTCGGGATACCGCCCATGCCGTAGTGCGCGGTTGGCTGGATCGGTATGAGATCCTTGACCGGATCGAGCCCCATGTAGGTGCGTACGAAATCGGCAATGTCGGGCAGTTTGGTTTCAACCGTTTCCGGTGGCAGGTGGGTGAGATCGAGATGGATGTAATCTTTGCCGCCGATGCCGCGGCCTTCCTGGATTTCGAGATAGATGCTGCGTGAGACGATGTCGCGCGGAGCGAGGTCGAGCAGCGTCGGCGAATAGCGCTCCATAAAGCGCTCGCCGAGATCGTTGCGGAGAATACCGCCTTCGCCGCGACACGCTTCCGAGAGCAGAATGCCGAGCTTGTAGATACCGGTCGGGTGGAACTGGTAGCACTCCATGTCTTCCAGCGGCAGGCCGCGGCGGAAGGCGATGGCACAGCCGTCGCCGGTCAATGTCAGGGCGTTGCTGGTGACCTTGAAGACCTTGCCAAAGCCGCCGGTGGCGAGAAGCACCGCCTTGGCGTGAAAAACGTGGATTTCGCCGGTCAAGATATCCATGCCGACGACGCCGGTACAGACATAGTCATCGGTGAGGAGCAGGTCGAGCATCATGACCTCATTAAAGAAGCTGACCTGATGCTTGATCCCCTGCTGATAAAGCGTCTGCAAGATCATATGACCGGTGCGATCGGCCGCGTAGCAGGAACGACGCACGGCTGCCTCGCCGAAATTGCGGGTGTGGCCACCGAAGCGCCGCTGGTCGATGCGTCCGTCTTCGGTCCGGTTGAAGGGTAACCCCATGTGCTCCAGGTCGTAGACAGCATCGATCGCCTCACGGGCCAGCACTTCGGCGGCGTCCTGGTCGACGAGATAGTCGCCGCCCTTGACGGTGTCGAACATGTGCCAGACCCAGTTGTCTTCTTCCTGGTTCCCAAGGGCGGCGGCGATGCCGCCCTGGGCCGCGCCAGTGTGTGAGCGCGATGGATAGAGCTTGCTGATTACGGCGACATTGGCATTGTCGGCGATCTGCGCCGCAGCCATCAGCCCGGCTCCGCCCGCGCCGACGATCACAGCGTCGAATCGGTGGTACATCGTCTACCTCCCCGCCGAGGCGGTCGCGTTACTGAACGATGCCGGGTCGAAGGTCACGATCGCGATCGTGCCTAACACAATAAAGATTAACAGGGCCGACCAGATCACCGAGTGCGCGAACATCCGCCAGCCACGGTTCCGGATGTAATCGTCAACTGATAACCGGGCGCCGTTGAAGCCGTGCAAAAGCGCCAGAATCAGGAGCAGCCAGTCGAACGAGCGCCAAAAGGGCGAACCCCAACGGTGCGCGACGAAATCGAAGTCGATCTGGGAGACGTTGTTGATGACGTGCATGATGACCAGGTGAGTGACGGCAAGGACGATCAGCAGCAGGCCACTGAGGCGGAAGAAGTACCAGGAATAGAGTTCAAAGTTGTTGCCGGTCGGGCGAGGCCGTCCCACCCGCGTATGCGGAGTTGTCATGCGTCGAATCCGCCTTTCGCTTGGCCGGCGATGACTGGTCGCCGTTCACGGGTCTGGTGTGCAGGGTTCTTCATCTACAACATATCGGCGATCATGACGGCCGCCGTCGCGGCGAAACCAATGAGGAACACGGCCATCGCGATGTAATAGAGTTGGCGTTCAATCTTGTACGCAGTCGGCCAGAAATCGATCAGGATGATGCGTACACCGTTGGCCGCATGGTAGTAAACGGCACCAACCAGCACGATCTCACCAATACGGAAGATCGGATTGCGATAGAGAAAGAGGAGATCGTTGAAGGGGCCGGGACCGTATCCCACCAGAAAGATGTCGACGATGTGCAGCAGCAGAAATGCCAGCACACCGAGTCC
>CALAGB010000255.1 GCA_937891245.1 uncultured Thermomicrobiales bacterium
CGCTCTTCCGATCTTCTATCGTACCCAGGGCGCGCCGATTGTCCTGACCGACCGGCGTACTGCCGAGATGATCAAGTACGCGTCGAACGCGATTCTGGCCACTCGCATCAGCTTCATCAACGAGATCGCCCAGATTTGCGAGCAGGTCGGCGCCGACGTCACGGTCGTCGCGCAAGGGATGGGCTACGACCCGCGTATCGGACCGCTGTTTCTCGAAGCGGGCATCGGCTTCGGCGGTTCGTGCTTCCCGAAGGACGTGAAGGCGCTCGCCTTTATGGCTGAAGAGGTTGGTTGCCACCCACAGTTGTTGCACGCCGTGCTGGAGATCAACTGGGACATGCGGCGACGCTTCGTCTGGCGCTTGCAGAACCTGATTGGGGAGTTGCACGGCAAAGAGATCGCCATCTGGGGCCTCGCTTTCAAGCAAGATACCGACGATACGCGCGAATCGCCCGGCCTGGATATCGCTCGCATCCTGCAGCAGCGCGGCGCGCGCGTACGCGCCTATGACCCGGCGGCGATCGAAAACGCGCAAAAAGAAGTGCCGGAAATCGTCTACGCCAGCGATCCGTATACCGCGACCGAGGGTGCGGATGCACTGCTGATCACGACGCCGTGGAACGAGTTCAAGCAGGCCGACTTGCGGCGAGTCCGCGAGATCATGCGGACGCCGGTGTTACTCGATGGTCGCAACATTTACGATCGTGAGGAGATCGGTGAGCTTGGATTCATCTACGCAGCGGTCGGACGGTGACGCCGAGTACGTCCCTATTTTTGACCCCGAGGCGGCCGGTCCCGTTGAAGCGGGCGTCGATGCGATCGAAATCGACCGGATAATAGCGACCCTCGATCGGTTCGGCGAACGTTTCTTGCGACGGGTATACACGGAGCGCGAAGCCGCACGGTACGCGAAACGACCGGCCGAGCTGGCGGCGCGCTTCGCGGCTAAGGAAGCGGTCATGAAGGCGCTTGGCACGGGCGTACGCGGCATTCGGTGGCGTGATATCGAGGTCGTCTCCAATCGGCGTGGCAAGCCGATTGTCGTCCTGCACGAAACTGCCGCCCGGCGAGCCAGGCTTCTTGGTTTCCGCTATATCGCGATCTCGCTGACGCATTCCCGTACCACCGCGATCGCGATGGTCGTCGCAACCAGGCTACAAACCGACGACGAGAGGTAGTTCCGGGTGATCAAGCTCTGCACCGTCGCCGAAATTCGATCGGCCGAACGCGCCGCGCTTAGCGGCACGCGCAATGAAGACGACCTCATGACGAGCGCGGCGGCCGGATTCGTGAGGTTGATTTTCGAGCGCTTCGGAGATCGGACCGGCACCGCGCTGTTTCTCGTGGGTCCGGGAAAGAATGGCGGCGATGGACTTGTCGCGGCCACGATTCTGATTGAGGTCGGCTGGACCTGCTACGTCTGGGGATTCAAGCGTGATAGCAGTGCCGGCGCTCCGATCTCGGATCTCGTCGCGGCCCGTCTCACCTGGATTCGGGAAGTTGCGGTCATCCAAGACGTGATGGCACGTGCCGATCTAATTGTCGACGCCATCTTCGGTATCGGCGGCAAGGTCGACCTGCCACACGACGTCGCGCAGCTCTTCGCCTGGGCGCGGGAGAAGCGCGTGGCAGGCGGCACCCCGCTCTGGGCGGTCGACCTACCTTCGGGCGTTGACGCTGATACCGGTGATGCCTCGGATTCAGCATTCCATGCCGATGTCACGGTTTCGATCGGACTCCCCAAGATCGGACTCTACCGGAAGCCCGCGCTGCGCTTCGCCGGAGAGATCGAACTGGTCGATATTGGGCTGAGTGCGCCCGAGGCGACGGCCGACGATGTCGTGCTGATCGACGAGGCGTCGGTGCGCACGCTGCTCCCACGACGCCGCCAGGATACGCACAAGCACGACGTCGGCTGGCTGATGGTGATCGGTGGCGCGCCGAATTACTACGGTGCGCCGCGCATGGCGGCCGAAGCGGCGGCGCGCGCCGGGGCCGGCATGGTCTGCCTGGCGGTGCCGCGATCACTCGTCGCCCCGATCGCGTCGGCGGTGCGCGAGGTGACGTTCCTGCCGCTCCCCGACGCGGAGTTCGGCGGCGCCGGGGAACGAATGGCGGAGTTGGTCACCAAGCGTCTGCCGGAATTCGCGGCATGTCTGATCGGTCCCGGCCTTAGTCAGGATGAACCGGTCCCCCATTTCCTTTCGCGGCTCCTCGGATTGCGCTCCGGTTCGGAGTCAATCGGCTTCGGATCAACCGCGACCGCAATGCAATCGGCCGTCTTCTCCGGACGGGCTGTCATCGATGCGGACGGCCTGAACTTTCTGGCCAAACAGGATGCGTGGTACGAGACGTTAGCACCGGCCGAGCTGGTATTGACTCCGCACCCCGGTGAACTTGGTCGCCTGACCGGCAAAACGACCGCCGACATCCTTGCCGACCCCTGGAGTGAAGCACGTGCCGCAGCCGAGCGCTTTCAGCACGTTGTCGTCCTCAAGCAAGGTTTTCCGGTTGTAGCCGCGCCGGCTGCGCCCTTGCTCATCGCGCCGCGCTGCGATCCGGCACTCGCGTCCGCCGGCACCGGCGATGTGCTGGCCGGCACGATCGCAGGACTGATGGCACAAGGATTGGGGCCGCGCGATGCGGCGGCAGCCGGACTCTTTATCAGTTCGCGAGCGGCGGATCTGGCCGAACGACACGTTGGGACGTTGAGCCTGGTTGCCGGTGACGTCATCGACGCGCTACCTGAGGCGCTTCGGCAGCTATACGACCGAGATTGGTAGGGGAGCATGGCGGTTGATTCGCGTGTTCGATTGATCATGACGAGCGACGTCATCACGGTTACGCCTGAGACGTCGATTGACGACGTCGCCCGCGTGATTTGGAAAGAGAAGATCGGGAGCCTACCCGTCGTGGAGAACGGCCGGGTCATCGGCATGGTCACGGACTACGATCTCATCACTCGCCAGGCGGAATACGACGCGCCGATCTTCTTCACGTTCCTCGAAGCGTATTTCCGCGTCCCAGGAACCGGCGACGATAATCAGCTTCAACGGATTCTGGCTACCAGCGTGCGCGAACTGATGACTTCGCCTGCGATGACCGTTAACCCGGATGATACGGTGCAGGATGTGGCAACGCTCATGTACGAGAAGCGGCTCAATGCCTTGCCGGTCGTCGTGGACGACGATCGTCTGGTCGGCATCGTGACGCGCGCGGATATCGTGCGGCTGATGGTCGCCGATGAACAACTCTCTGAGCAGCTCGACGACGAGAACTCCTAGCGACGATCGAGAACGGAACAGAAAACGACCGGCCGATTGGCCGGTCGTTCTGCGTTCGAAGTGAGTGCGACGTCGAGCGGTGCGCTAGCCCTCAGACATCGATTCGGCGACTTCCTGACGCAAATTCTCGACGTCCTGAAGGACGACGAAGGTGCGTCCGGACATTTCGTCGCGGACATAGCCGAGTGTACGATCATCCATCCAGCGGTAGATGGTCGGACGGGTGACACCCAATTGCTGTGCGGCGTTGCCGATGCTGACGAGATCGGTCGGCTCGTAGGCGCGGAATTTGGCCATCGACAGCATGCGACCGAGATCGGTCTCCCAAAAGCTGCGTGGCACGGTGTAATCTTCGGCACCCGGAGGCCAAAAGAGAATCTGTTGGACCGAATCGATCGCTTCGACGACCAGGCTCTTGGCTTCGCGAATTTCGCCCCGCGCAAGTGCCGCGAGACGTGACAGGTCGCGACCCAATGGCCCCGTCCGAAGTTGCTCGATGGAAAGCGCTTGGACAGCGTCAGGATACATTCGTGTCATGAGCCGGTGATGTTGGGTGTAGATCAGACGTAGTGCCTCGTCGATCGTCTCTTGATAATTCATCTTATCGTCATCCACGGCCTCACCCTCTCCGCATTGTCAATGCCGATCCCCATCCCATCGACTGTACGTACCTATTCTACGCGGAGCGTACGTCCGGGTCAACAGCGGTTTGCTCGAATAACAGTTTCTGTCGGTACTGCAATATGAGGATGTGAAACCGGCCGTGCATGACTTGGGTACCGGGATTTCAGTTGGCCGGTTTCGTGCTATAGTTCGCTGATCGCATGGGATAGGGCGATTGGAGAGCACGTGCGCATTCTCTTACGAATTCTCCGTTATCTCGGTCCGTACAAGCGGCGCGTCGTTCTCGCCTACATTGCACTGACAATCGGCGTCGGAATGCAGCTTCTCACTCCACGCCTGGTTGAGTACGTTATCGATCGTGGCCTGACTCGTCCCAATTACCATGCCGTCACGATGGGGTCCGTCGCGATCGTCATCGTTGGCGCGACACTCGGGATCTTCACTTATACACGTAGCTATATCTTCCAGTACCTCGCCGAGCGCGTTTCCTATGACGTGCGCAACGAGTTGTACCAACATATGCAGCGGCTTTCGTTCAGCTTCTTCGACACGGCGCACACCGGTCAGCTGATGTCGCGCGCCACCGAAGACGTCAATTCGATCCGACGCTTCCTGATGATGTCGCTCCGCTCGATCGTCCAATCGCTCGGGATGCTCATCGTCATCACGACGATCCTCCTTTTAACGGACTGGAAACTGGCGCTGATCTCGATGAGCGTCATGCCGGTACTCGTCTTCACCGCGCTCTACTTCGGCAAGACGATACGCCCCAAGTTCCTAGCGGTTCAGCAGCAGTTCGGTGTCATGACCAACGTGATGCAGGAGAATCTATCCGGAGCGCGCGTCGTACGTGCGTTCGCCCGCGAAGACGACGAAAACCGCAAGTTTGATCGCGAACTCTGGACGCTCAACGAAAAGTACATGAACACCGTCCGGCAGTATTCGTTCTACTTCCCGCTCATGACATTCCTGTCGAGCGCCGGGATCACCCTGATTCTCTGGTACGGCGGCCGTCAGGTCATTAATGGGAGTCTCTCACTCGGACGGCTGACTGCCTTTTACCTCTATCTAACGATGCTCTCGCAGCCGATTCGCATGCTCGGGTGGGTTGTCAATAGCGCTGCACGAGCGATCGCATCCGGCGAACGTATCTTCGGTGTGCTCGACACACGACCGAAGATCGAGAGCCCGAAAGAAGCCACTGCCCTAACCTCGATGACCGGCCTCGTTGAGTTCACAGACGTCTATTTCCGCTATGACGAAACGACCGAAGATGCTCTCTCCGACATCTCCTTCATTGCCGAGCCAGGCATGCGCATCGCACTGATCGGCGGTACTGGTTCCGGTAAGAGCACGATTACCTCGCTGATCCCGCGCTTCTACGATGTTCGATCCGGTTCGGTCATGATCGACGGCCATGATGTGCGTCAGCTAAAACTCGATGTCCTGCGCGCGCAGATCGGTATCGTGCTACAGGACACGTTCCTCTTCTCCATGTCGATCGGCGACAACATTGCCTACGGCCGGCCCGACGCCACTCGGGAGCAGATCATCGCGGCCGCCAAAGCGGCGAGAATCCACGATCATATCGCCTCGCTGCCGGACGGCTATGACACGGTCGTCGGCGAACGTGGCGTCTCGCTTTCCGGCGGTCAGAAACAGCGTGTCGCGATCGCCCGGGCGCTGGTGATGGATCCGAAGATTCTGATCCTTGATGACGCGACATCGAGCGTTGATACCGAAACCGAGTATGAGATCCAGCAGGCGCTGCAAACCGCCATGCGCGGTCGCACCACGCTCGTCATCGCTCATCGGTTGCTCTCATTGAAGAACGCCGACGAGATTCTGGTCATGGACGACGGCCGCATCATCGAACGTGGCACCCACCAGTCGTTGCTCGAACGCGAGGGCGCCTATGCGCGCATCTACGACCTACAACTGAAGGACCAGGAAGAGCTGGCGGCGGTCGCCGACTAGGAGAACTGAGGCGAATGCAATACGCGGACCCCGACGACATTCTTGGTAAAGCGTACGATGCCAGGATCGCGCGACGACTTGCGAAAGAAGCGACGCCGTTTCGGTGGCAACTGTCGCTCACCGTCATTCTCATGATTGTCACGGCGTGCGCCGATCTGGCGCTGCCGTATCTCTTTGGTGTCGGTATCGACGTGGTCAATCCCGCTTCGCCGCGATCATTTCTCGGTCGGAGCGGCACCGCGGCGTTGAACGTGTTGATTCCGATTCTGGCGTTTTCGATCTTTCTCCGGTTCATGGCGTATTACGGGCAGACCTATTTCGCATCCTGGATCGGGCAACAGCTCGTCCTCAGACTGCGCTCCAAACTCTTCCATCACTTGCAGCGGTTGAATATCAGCTACATCGATCAGCGCGGCGTCGGTTCGATCATGTCGCGCCTTCAGAACGATGTGAGCGTTATTAACGACCTGTTTTCCGATGGCCTCGTCAGCATCGTGGCCGACCTCGCCATCCTCGTCGGCATCGTGATCGTTATGCTGATTACGAATCCGAAGCTGGCGCTCCTCACCTTCGCGGTCACTCCCGTCATGGCGATCATGATGGTCTGGTGGCGTAAACACGCGATTTCCGCGTATCGCGGCATGCGCATCACCATCGCACGGGTCAATGCGAATCTGGCGGAGAGCATCGCCGGTGTGCGCGTCTCACAGGCGTTCGCTCGCGAAGTCGAGAACATGGATCAGTTCAATCGGATCAACCGCGACAACTTCGATGCGAGCGTGACCGCCGCGCGCTACTCCGCCATCCTCTTCCCCTTCGTGCAGATCGTCGAAGCGGTCGCGACCGGACTGGTTCTGTTCATCGGAGGACGTATTATTCTCGGCGGCTCCGCGTTTACGATCGGCGAACTCTTCACATTCGTCGCGTATATCTCGCGATTCTATGAGCCGGTGCGCGACCTGAGCCAGCAGTACAACACCATGCAGGCGGCGATGGTGGCGGGCGAACGGATCTTCGCGTTGGAAGATGTGCAGCCGGAAATCGTCGATAAGCCGAATGCGATCGTCTTGCCGCGCGTGCGGGGCGATGTCGTCTTCGACAATGTCGTCTTCGGTTACGACAGCACCGAAGTGCTACACGGCATGAACCTCGAGGTCAAATCTGGGCAGTCGGTCGCTTTCGTCGGTGAAACGGGCGCCGGAAAATCATCGATGATCAATCTGCTAACCCGCTTCTATGACGTCTGGAGCGGAGCGATTCGCGTAGACGGCTACGACATTCGCGACGTGACACAGCAGTCGCTTCGCTCACAATTCGGCATCGTCCTCCAGGACACGTTCCTCTTCGCCGGGACGGTGCGAGAAAACATCGCCTACGGCCGGCCGGACGCGACGCTGGAAGAGGTGATTGAAGCATCGAAGGCGGTCGGCGCGCACACGTTTATCGAGAAGCTGATCGATGGGTACGACACAGAAGTCCATGAGCGCGGCGCGACGCTTTCGGTCGGTCAGCGCCAGTTGATCTCATTCGCGCGCGCCCTGCTTTGCGATCCGCGCATCATCGTGCTGGACGAAGCAACGTCAAGCGTCGATACCGAGACCGAAATCATCATCCAGGAGGCGCTCAACACCCTGCTGCGCGGCCGCACATCATTCCTGATCGCCCACCGGCTCTCAACGATCAAGAGCGTATCGATGGTGGTTGTCCTCGATCACGGACGGATTATCGAAACCGGTACGCATGAGGAACTGCTGGAGCGGCGTGGTGCCTACTACAACCTGTACACCATGCAGTTCCGCGCGCAGGAACCGCAGGCGTTGGCTGATCGCCAACGTCTGGCAAACGATTGAGTCGCGGTTAGAAGAAAGATGCCTGGCGAGGTCGAGCGACGACCTCTTCCGAATC
>CALAGB010000256.1 GCA_937891245.1 uncultured Thermomicrobiales bacterium
TCTGGAGCCGTTACGGGAATTGTTCAAGGATGAAGTACGCGAGCTTGGACTGGCCCTGGGTTTGTCTCATGATATGGTCTTTCGTCACCCTTTTCCCGGGCCGGGCCTCGGAGTGCGCATTCTCGGCGAAGTCAGGCGCGAGTACGCCGAATTATTGCGGCGCGCCGATGCAATCTTTATCGAGGAATTACGCAATGCGGACTGGTATGAGAAAACTTCGCAGGCGTTTGCTGTCTTTCTGCCCGTAAAATCAGTCGGGGTAATGGGCGATGGCCGCACCTATGATTTTGTCGTAGCGCTGCGTGCCGTTCAGACCGAAGATTTCATGACTGCGCGCTGGGCTGAACTTCCCTATGCCCTGCTCGCGAGAATATCGAATCGCATTGTGAACGAAGTGCGTGGAATAAACCGGGTAGTTTATGACATATCAGGCAAACCGCCCGCTACGATTGAATGGGAATGATCCCGCATCCGGCCTAGACTGGCAGAATCGGGCATTGCCAGGCAGTACTTTTTCATGGCGTAGTGGATGACACAAGACTATCCCTGACACCATGTTGGTGCCGGATACCATGTCACGGTGCGTAGGGAAGCGGCGCGGCGTCAGCAAACGTCAGTTGCAGCGCCTCGTTCGGGCCGGCTTTGACGAGGATGAGCGACCTGATCATGATTACCTCCGGCATCACCTGACGCCAAATTCTCCTCCCCGGTCAACGTCTCGAAGCCAGCGATGATGTCGAGGAGTTCTTCCGTGATCGACTGCTGACGCCCCTGGTGGTAGTCAAGCGAAAGTTGGGCCAGGTGGCTCTGGATGTTTTTCTCCGCGGCGTGCATGGAAGCGAGGCGACTGGCATTCTCGCTCGCCAGGGACTCGGCGAACGCGCGGTAAAGCGTGGCGAACAGATGCTGCCGGATCAGTGCCGAAAACAGCCGACGCCAGTCCATCGTGAATGTGGGCAGCGAGCGCGAGGACCAGCTCCTCGTTGCCAGAGTTTTCAGCCAGGCGCGGTCGATGGGGAGAATCTGCAGCTTGCGCGGCCGGGAGCCTGCGGGGGCGATCGGCCTGTGGTGAACGATGAGGAACTGATCGATTCCCTTCCGGAAACGCAGCTTCTCGACCTCGAGCAGCACGTCATTCACCGCTGAGGTAATGCCGGAGATCGAACTTGGCATCGAGAAGCGCCCACCGACTCCGCACCCGGCATCTTCCATTCTGCCCACGGCCCGTGAGCCGACGACCAGGACGGTTCGATCTTCCTGTGTAGCGGCAAGGTTATCAAGTTGCTCCAGCGCAAAGTCTGCCACCTGTTCATTGAACGAACCGCACATGCCCTGGTCGGAACCGAATATGATGACCTTCCAGTGCCGACTGGGAGGGGACTCGGCCGTGATTGCTTCGGGCCGATTCTGCAAGATGATCTGCAAACCCGCCTCGATGGTGCGGTTGTACTCAGCAAGAGACTCCACCGCTGTTTCGTACTGACGGACACTCGCGGCCGCAAGGGCTTTCATGACGCGGACCACCGCGTACAGGTCTTCCGCAGTATCGATTCGACGGCGCAGCGATTCGAGCGTTTGCGTCATATCGCGGCTTCCTCGATGCCTGCAACCACGCCACGAATTACACGGATCAGGTCCTCGCGGTCTTCCGCGGTCAACCCGGCGCCGGATTCCATGCGCTGGCAGACCGCCGGGAGGTCTGCGGTGACCGCGCTGCGGATGGCCCGCTCCGCTTCCGCAACCTTCTCGACAGCTATCGCATTCAGGAGGCCCTCGCTGGCAGCAAGGAGGACGGCGACCTGTTCCGGGACCGGCAACGGCTTGTACTGAAGCTGCTGGAAGACCTCACGCACCCGACGGCCACGTTCGAGCGTGATAATGGACGCGTCGTCGAGGCGAGTCCCGAACCGGGCAAAAATCTCCAGTTCCTCGAATTGTGCGTAGGAAAGCCGTAGCACTCCGGAGACGGAGCGGTAGCAGGGCAACTGGGCCTTGCCGCCGACACGCGACACGGATCTTCCGACGTCCACGGCTGGCAAGGTCCCCTTGCGAAACAGCTGGGGCGACAGGATGATCTGCCCGTCCGTGATGGAGATCAGATTCGTGGGAATGTAGGCGGAGATATTCTGGGACTGGGTTTCGGCGATCGGCAGTGCCGTCAGGGATCCCCCCCCCTGCTCGTCCCGCAGCTGCGTCGCACGCTCGAGCAGCCGGGAATGCACGTAGAAGATATCGCCCGGGTACGCCTCGCGGCCCGGCGGGCGACGCATCAGCAAGGACAACTCGCGATAGGCCCGCGCATGGCGAGTGAGATCGTCGTAGACGATCAGGACATCCCGACCCTGCTCCATGAAGTACTCGGCAATAGTGGTCGCTGCGTAGGGAGCGATGTACTGAACCCCCGGTGCCTCGTCTCCCGAAGCCACGACGGCAATGCAGTACGACAGCGCATCATAACGCCGAAGAGACGCGAGGAACTCGGCCACGGCCGAACTCCGCTGGCCGATGCTGCAGTAAACACAGAGGACGTCCTTGCCGCGCTGGTTCAGGATCGTGTCCAGGGCGATGGCCGTCTTGCCGGTCTGGCGGTCCCCCAGGATCAGCTCGCGCTGCCCACGACCGATCGGCAGCAACGAATCGATCACTTTCAGACCGGTTTGCAGAGGCCTGGTCACGGGCGCCCGGTGCAGGATGGAGGGAGCCGGCCGCTCGACGGGGCGTCGCTCACGCGACCGGATCGGGCCGCGCTGGTCAAGGGGCCTGCCCAGGGCGTCAACGATGCGGCCGACGATCTCCCCGCCGACCGGCACGTCCAGGATGCGGCCCGTGCGGTGGGCGAAGCTGCCGGCGGTCAAACCCTGGCTCTGACCCAGCAGGACGACGCCGACTTCGGTTGGATCGAGATTGTAAGCCAGGCCGAGCAGCCCATCGTGAAGGCTCACCAACTCCTCCGCCTGAACACCGGGCAGGCCGCGGAGGCGGGCAACACCCGGACCGACCGAGACGACCCGGCCCATCTCGTGAACGGTCAACTCCGCACGCTCGGTCGCCAGTACTTCTTCGACAACGGCCAGGGCTTCCTCGGCACAATCGCGCAACGACTCCTGCGACAAGTGGGATCCTGCAGTCTTACCGAGCTTCTGCATGGTTTTTGGCGCTCTCTTCCAGCGCCTCGAAGACACGCGCCTCCAAACCCTTCAGGTAGAAATCCAGATTCCAGCCCAGGCGATGCGAATAGGCACGCAGCTCGATACCGCAGATCAGCTCGGGGACAGTTGTGAACCTCACGTCGATGCTGTCATCCAGGTACTGACGCAGAAACCTGGTCAGGTCCTCCCGCGCTTCCGGATGAACCGGGAAGGCCGTGCGGATTTCGACCTCCCGCGTCGAGCCACGAACCGCCTCGACGATCATCTCACGCTCCGCTGGTGCGAGAGTCCGGACCCGCTCCACGAAGACCTTCAGGATCTGTTCCTCAAGATGCGCGTCGGCAAGCTCTTTCAACCCCTGGCTAGCCAGAGTGAAGACGCCTTGTCCCAGGCGTTCGCGGAAATCCTGGAGCAATCCCAGCCGCTCCCGTTTCAGCGTCTCCAGCCATTGCACCCGGACCCTCTCGGTCTCCCGGCGAGCATCCTCCATCATCTGCTGACGACGGGATTCCGCCTCTTCGCTGGCTCGCGCCAGCATTTGTTCGCGCTGTTCGTCAAACTCCCGGTTCCTGGATCGGAAGAACTCCGCTTCCTGTTCGGCCGATTCGCGTTTACGCGCTGCTTCTTCCAGGCGGCTGCTGATATTCGCTTCCCGATCGTTCATGGCTCCAATGATTCGGCCATAAAAGAAGTGCTTGAGCAGCACGACAAGCACCAGGAAATTGACGATCTGGGCGGACAGCGTGAACCAGTCCAGATCCATGCTATTGCGCGCCCGCGAGGCTGGCGAAATGATTCCAGAAAGGGTTCGCGAAAATCAGGATCATGGACACGACGAAACAGTAGATCGCCGACGATTCGGTCATTGCCAGGCCGATGAACAGCGTTCTCGAGATGACCGGCGCGGCGTCAGGCTGCCGAGCCAGCGCTTCCATGGCGCGGGACACTGCCCAACCCTCGCCGATGGCGGTGATCGGGGCGCCGATACCGACGGTCGCTCCCGCCATAATGATGGAAATCATGCCGATCAATTCTACGCTATCCATGAATCGTCTCCTCTTTTACGTTGGGCATCTTGGCAAGCTGCTCCTCGTGGGCGCGTGTCGCGGAGGCGATGAAGACCAGGGCCAGGATCGAGAAAATGTACGCCTGAATTACGCCGATCAGCAAACCCAGGGCACTCATAATGATAGGAAAGAACAACGGGGCGATCGCCAGGGCTGTGGCGGTGATCATCGTGCCGCTCATCATGTTGCCGAACAGGCGGATCGACAGCGAGATCGTTCGTGTCACTTCTCCGAGGAGGTTGAAAGGCAGCATGAGCACCGTGGGCTGCAAGTACGACTTCAGATAATCCCGAAGTCCGCGAGCCGCAATGCCGAAGATCGGAACCGCCGCGAACACGCACAGGGCCAAGGCGCTCGTGGTCGACACAGAACCTGTAGGCGGCTGGAAGCCCGGAACGATCACCAGCACGTTGGAAACTACGATGAAGAGGAAGAGCGTCCCGATGAACGGGAGATAACGGTCCGGATCCGTCCCGATCACGTCCCGGATCTGCGCCCGAATGCCATCCAGCAGGATCTCGAGCAAGAGCTGGCCGGGTGACACGAATGCTCCGGTCGACAGGTTGCGCGTAACCACCCAGGAGCCCACGACCAGGATCGCCATGACCAGCCAGCTGAACACGATGGTGGCTGTGATCCCAACCGGACCCACCTGCCAGTAAACGATCGCGTCGGGAGTGATATTCACGGCTATACGCCCTCCCTTCCATGATGATCGCCCGGCTCCCGCTCGGGTCTCAGCCGGAAGATCAGGAACTGGCGGGCCATAATGAAGCCGACCAGGCAGGCGAGCATGCGCTCCCAGCTCCCGTCCATGACGAGATAGAAACCTAGAAGCGTCAGGCCCGTACGCCCCGCAAAACTCCCCCCGAACAGCAGGGCTGGCCTGCCGGAACCGGGAAGCCGCCTAACGGTCAGCCACAAGCCGCCGTAATAAAGGAGACCCAACCCCGCACCGGCAGCCGCGGCCAGAACCAAGACGATGAACCCGCTCATCGATTGATTTCCCCCTCTTCTTCCTCATCGACCATTTTAGACTCCTCTTCTTCCTTGATCATCCTAGACTCCGAGCTGACCCAATACCACGCGTTGAGGCATCCCAGCGTCACGCCGGCCAGGAGCAGCGCCAGAGACCATGAGAAGTGGCCTGGCCAGGTGCGATCGATCCATAGTCCCAGGAGAACTCCGAGCACGGTCGGTACGGCGACCGACCAGCCTACGACGCCGGCCGCTCCGAGGCCGTGCCAGAGAGTCCTGTCCCTGGCTCCCCGCGCCCGGACCTTGCGCAACTCCCTGGTCCCGACTTCCTCGCTCAGTCCGTGGCGGGCGCCCGGCGACGGCTCATCGTTGTCAGGCATACTTCACCTGTTCCACTCGAGGATCTGATGCACCAGGCTGGCCTCGAGGCGATCCAAGGCGAGTCGGGCCCTCTGTTCCTGTTCGCCTAGCTCGCGGAACTGCGCGAGCACGGCCTGCCGCAGCTCCCCCAGCTTGCCCTGCAGAGCGTTTCCGGTCGAGACCAGCACTTCAGGGCCGTGCTTCACCAGGACCCCCTCATCTACGGCGAGGAACGTCTCCTCGCCGCCCGGGGATGTGAGGGTGAGGATGCCAGGGACCAGCGCCGCCACGAAATCGATGTGGCGCGGCAAGAGGCAGAAGGAACCGTTCTGCGCCTCGGCCACCGTCTTCACGGCCTCCTGCTCCAGGAAAACGCCGGAGGGCAGGATGACCTTCACTATCATGCTCATGGCTTCCTGGCCTCGTGAATCCCACCGATCATATAGAGCGCTTTCTCGGGATAATCGGAGAACTCATCGTTCAGGATGCGCTCACAGCCTTCGAGCGTTTCCTCCAGACTGATCATCTTGCCTTCGATGCCGGTGAATTGCTCCGTCGTGAAGAACGGCTGCGTCAGGAACCGCTCCAGGCGCCGCGCCCGATGGACCCTGCGCTGGTCGTCCCGCGACAGCTCTTCCAGCCCGAGCATGGCGATCACGTCCTTCAGTTCGTCGTAGCTGGCCAGCGCCTCGCGCACCTTGCGGGCTACGCGGTAATGCCGCTCACCAACCAGCGGCGGCGTCAGCATCTTGGACTCCGAGCGGAGGGGGTCGATAGCGGGGTAGAATCCCTGGCTGGCCCGCTCCCGGGAGAGCACGATCAAAGCAGACAGGTGACCGAACGTGTGCGTAATGGCCGGGTCAGTGAAGTCGTCCGCCGGAACGTAGACAGCCTGCACCGACGTGATGGCTGCCCCCCGCGTCGTACAGATGCGTTCCTCGAGCTCGGCCAGTTCCGTACCCAGCGTGGGCTGATAGCCCATGCGAGATGGCAATCGTCCCAGCAGGCCCGACACCTCGGATCCGGCCTGGATGAACCGGAAGATATTGTCGACCAGCAGGAGGACATCCTGCCGGACGTCGTCGCGGAAATACTCCGCCACGGTCAGGGCTGCGTGACCCACGCGAAATCGGGCTCCGGGTGGTTCGTTCATCTGGCCGAACATCAGCACGGTGTTATCGAGCACGCCTGCGTTCCTCACTTCGCGGACCAACTCTTCCGCTTCACGCGAGCGTTCTCCGATGCCGCAGAAGATTGTGACGCCGCGGTGGCGGCTGGCAACATTGTGAATCAGCTCGGTGATAAGCACAGTCTTCCCCACGCCGGCACCGCCGAACAGGCCCGCCTTGCCGCCACGCTCCAACGGGATCAGAAGGTCGATAGCCTTGATCCCCGTGACGAAGACCTCGGACGTGGCGCCCTGCTCGACCAACGGTACCGGCAGCCCGTACAACGGACGCCACTCCCCGCCCCCGAGATCTTCCCCGGCATCGAGCACATCACCGAAAACGTTGACGACACGGCCGAGCATTCGTTCGCCCACCGGGATCCGGAGGGAATGCCCCGAGTCGACGATGGCCGCCCCGCGAGCCAAACCCGCCGTGGGGTTCAGAGCGACGCCCCGGACGATTTCCGCGCTGAGATGGCTGACTGCCTCGACGACGATGCGGCCCTCGTTTCCGGCTCGCAGCTCGCTGTGGAACTCGGGGAGGCGGCCAGGGAAGTGGGAATCCACAACGCTGCCGCGTACCGATAGCACAGTGCCCCGACGAAGGTCATGATCATCGTCTATTGCGGTTTCCTCCTGAAAACGGGCCTCATCGCCCTCCGCCCCCTCACTGAGCGGGAAATCCCATGAGGCTGGCCTGGCCGATGACGCCGGTAACGATCTGCATCGCTGGACAGGGCGGCCGTCCTGGTCGCCGCCGAGCGGGGCATGAGTCGCATCCTTGCCGAAATTGTATCTGTACAGTCTATCACCCAACTACGGGGGCGAGCGACTCCAGAAACGGCCGGCTCAAGGCAGAGTCAGGGCAGAAGGCAGAGTCAAGGCGGAGTTGAGATTTCAGAAAGTGCGTCTGCCACAGGTCCCATATCAGAACTGTCAACCGCAAAGTCGCCCAGGGAAACGATTCCCACTAATCGCCGATCTTCATCCACGATTGGCAGGCGACGAATCTGATTATCGCTCATGATCTCGGCTGCCTCCTCTATCGAATCATCCTCATGAGCCCATATCA
>CALAGB010000257.1 GCA_937891245.1 uncultured Thermomicrobiales bacterium
GGGCAGATCCGGCTCTCGCCGGCCAAGACGCTCACCCCGCTCGATTCGACCTTCTACCTCGATCGACTCTTCGGCCGGCCTGTCTCGAAGTATCAGCGCGGATTTCATTGGGCGCACGGAAACCTGCTCTACGTCAGCAACGGGATCGGCACAACCCGACTGCCGGTGCGCTTCATGGCGCCGCCCGAAGTTACGATCTTTCATCTCTCACGCGAAGCGCCGCACCTCGATGAACCGTGTGATTCCGCCGACCGTTATGTCGAGGATATCGGTTAGCCGCAGGAGGTCAGGCTGATGCTCACGCATCCGATCCGCATTCTGGCCATCGATGCCGGAGCAGGCACACAGGATATCCTCGTCTACGAGAGCGACCGCAGCATCGAAAACTGCACGAAGCTGATTCTTCCGTCGCAGACGCGGGTCGTGGCAACCCAGATTCGCGACGCTACCTCGCGCGGTGTGCCGATTTATCTCGCAGGCCAATTGATGGGTGGCGGTGCCAGCAGCGAAGCGATTGAAGCGCACCTCGCGGCCGGGCTCCCGGTCTATTCGGCCGCCGAACCAGCCCGTACGCTTCACAACGACCTCGAGCGCGTCGGGCGTCTCGGCGTCGAAATCCGCGATACACCCCCGCCCGGTGCTGAAATCATCTGGCTGCACGATGTCGATCTCGAGGGACTTGCCGCCACGTTGGGGCGTTTCGGCGTCCAGATGCCGTCGATCTATGCCATTGCCGTGCAGGACCACGGATTTATCGCCGGGTCCGGCGCTCGCGAATTTCGTTATGAATTCCTGAAGGAACTTCTCGCGCAGGGTGGCGACTTGCGCGACATGATCTTTCGCGTCGTGCCTAGCTATATGATCCGTATGCGTGCGGTTCAGGATTCGCTGCCCGGTGCGCTCATTATGGACACCGGCGCGGCCGCCGTACTCGGTATTCTCGGCGATCCAGTCGTGGCGCGCGCCGCCCGCGACGATGGCGCCATCCTCGTAAACATCGGCAACATGCATACGTTCGCGATTGCGCTCCGTGGCATGCGCGTATACGGCATTGCCGAACACCACAGCGGCGGCATCACGCCGGCCGTCCTCAGCCACCTGGTCGATCAGCTCGCCGGCGGCCGGCTCACCCACGCGGAAGTAATGGAAATGGGCGGTCATGGCGCCGCCTTCGTTCCCGATTACGCCGCGTCGGCCCCCTTCCCAACCGTCGCCATCACCGGTCCCAACCGTGCCATCGCCGGTGAACTCAACTACTATGAGGCCGTCCCACACGGTGACATGATGCTCTCCGGTCCGTTCGGACTGGTCGAAGGCGCGCTCCGTCTCCTCGAACGCGAGGGCCACGAGACCGGTCTATCGCTCATAGCCCCCACGAAGAGCCCTCTGTAGAGGCGACGCAGGGCACCCGCGAACGGGTCGCGCCGGCGCGCCGTTCAGGCGGCGACAGTTCTTTCCCGATCCCCTAGCTACGTGATTGCCAACCACTCGCCTTGTGCGCTGCGCGCACATCGGCCAGGCACGATGAATCGCGGCCCTACGGGACCTAACGCCTCATGCGCTCCATAAACAGGGATCCGGCGGATTCTCGTTGTACTTAAAAGGCGCGGGTTGAGAGACGTCGCAGTAGGTCGAGCAGCGCGCGGCGGGAGGGATTGTCCGGCACCGCGTCCTCGATCAACTGACGCGCGCGGTCGTGGTAGTCGTCGACGACCGCCTGCAACTCGTCTTCGATCTCGTAATGGACGAGCAACCCCATGATCCAGTCGAGATCGTCTTCGCTGACGTCCGTGCGGCTGTAAACATCGCGCAAGCGGTCGACTTCAGATGGCGTCGCCGCCGAGACGAGCCTGATGACCGGCAGTGATTTTTTCCGGCGTCGAATATCGTCACCCTTGCGCTTGCCGGTGACTGCCGTTTCACCCCAAATACCGAGGACGTCGTCCCGAATCTGGAAGCCAAGGCCCAACATTTCGCCGAACGCACGAAACCGATCGGCCGCGGCAACGTCGGCGCCGCCGAGAATCGCACCGACCCAGGCGGCATAGGCGATGATAGCGGCCGATTTCCCGCGGATCATCTGGATATAGTCGGTCGGAGAGATGTTCCAGCGTTCTTCAAAGCCGAGATCGAGCACCTGACCCTCAACGATACGCAGCGCCACGTCATTGTAGCCGCGTAAGGCGGCGGCGGAGCGTTCGATCGGAAGCTCGCGATCGAGGATTCGCAGGGAGGCGATCTGACCCAGGGCGAACATGGCATCGCCGGCGTTGATCGCCTGGCTCTCGCCCCAGAGCGCCCAGACGGTGGGTCGATGGCGCCGGGTCTCACTTCGGTCCTGAATATCGTCATGCACGAGCGTGAAATTGTGGAGAATCTCGATGGCCGCGGCCATATCGAGCGCCGGTTCCGAGTCGCCGCACACGGCCGTGCAAGCCTGCAGGCAGATCGCCGGTCGGATGCGCTTGCCGGCATCGAAGCTGGCCGGCCGGAACTGCTCATCCGCCCAGCCGAGGTGATAGCGGATCATGCCGTACAACGGCAAGTCCCGCACGTTCAAATGCTGTGCCGTCGCTTGCTCCGCTTGAGCAATGACTGCTTGCATCGCCTGTTCGACACGCGCTATGGAGTCCGTGGAACGCTCATTTCTGTCAAGCTCAATGGGCGCCGAGGATTGCGGGCGGCCCGCGATTCCGGCATACTATAGCATGATCGGAAATATCCGGGTCCAGTGACCCGTCCGATCCTCCATCAGGCGCAGGCTTGCCCGGCGTCCCAATGGGGGACCGGTGCTGGACAGATAGAATACCCCAGCGCCTCGGCGAGCCGCGACGCGAAAGCACAGGTGCTCAGAATGCTTTACGGTTCAGGGCTTTTCAGCTCAACGTATTTCCTCTTCATCATCCCACCGATGCTCTTCCTCCTCTACGCACAGTGGCGGGTGAAGTCGACGTACAACAAGTTCAGTAAGGTGCCGAATCAGCGTGGGATGAGCGGCGCCGAAGTCGCGCGTGCCCTGCTCGACGCCAACGGCCTGCGCGATATCCCGGTCGAGATGATCGACGGCGAACTGACCGACCACTACGATCCGCGCTCGCGCACGATGCGCCTGTCGCGCAACGTCTACATGAGCCGCTCAGTCGCCGCGCTCGGCATCGCCGCCCATGAGACCGGTCATGCTATCCAGCAACAGCACGGTTATGTGCCGCTGCAGATCCGCTCGGCGCTCGCGCCGATCGCGTCGTTCGGTTCAAATATCGGCTGGATCATGATTATCGCCGGTATTTTCATTCAGATGACACAGCTTGCCTGGCTTGGGATCGCCTTCTTCGCGGCCGGCACGCTCTTCGCGCTCGTCACCCTGCCGGTCGAATTCAACGCCAGTTCGCGTGCCATGGGCCTGTTGACGACGATGGGCATCGTCGATCGCACCGAAGCGGATCAGAACCGCCAGGTGCTCGACGCCGCCGCGCTGACCTACGTCGCCGGCTTCGTCGCCGCCCTCATGCAGCTTCTCTACTGGCTCAGCATCGTCAGTGGAATGAACCGCCGAGGGTAAACCGCCCTCACCCCCGGCCCCTCTCCCAATCCTGGGAGAGGGGTGTCTTTATGCGAAGTCGCTCGCGTTCCCCGCTACGTTTACGCAGGCAACGCAAGAAAAAGCGCGACCGCAGTCGCGCAGCTCCTCCCCTCTCCCGCGCGGCGCGGAAGAGGGGCCAGGGGTGAGTGCCGCAACCCGGACTTACCCTCCCAAGATCCCATAATCCCGCGTCAAGAACCGGCCGCTTCCGCGTTCGGCGTGGATCTTGGCTTCGCCGTCGAAGGTATAGACGGTATTGCCGCGGATGATGGTGCGCACGACGCGGCCCTGGATTTCGCGACCTTCCATCGGCGTCCATTTGTTGCGGTGCAGCATCTCATCGCCGGTCACAGTCCAGAGATCGTCGGGATCGTAGATGGCAATGTCGGCGTCAGCGCCGATAGTGAGCGAACCTTTACGCGGGTAGAAACCGAAGATGCGCGCCGGGTTGGCAGCCGTGAGGCGCACGAAGTCGGAGATCTCCAGGCCACGTTTATTGAGCATCTCGTCGAAGATCGATGGATACATCGTCTGGATGCCGGAGAGTCCCAGCGGCGCCTGGAAGATGTCGTCCAGACCGGCTTCCTTGCTCTCGATGGTGTAGCCACAATGATCGGACGAGATGACGTCAACCGTGCCATCGGCCACGTAATCCCAGAGCTGCTCGACTTCGTCACGACTTCGGATCGCCGGGGCGCAGCGTGCAAAGGGGCCGAGCGCAACCAGATCGTCCTCATCGAGTACCAGGTATTGCGGGCAGGTTTCGCCGAAGACGTTGACGCCGCGATCCTGTGCCGCGCGGATCAGTTCGAAGCCGCGTGCCGTGGTCGTGTGACAGATATACGCTTGACCACCGGTCTGCTCGGCGAAGAAGATCGCCCGATTGACCGCTTCCTCCTCGACCACCGGCGGGCGGGACTCAGCATGCGCCAGCGGGTCTTTGCGACCGGCCGCCTGCATCCGTCGGATGCCTTCAAGCAGCATCTGATCATTCTCGGCGTGGAGACCGTACGGAATCCCGTATTGCGTCAGATGGGTGAAAACTTCGAGGAGCGTCGTGTCGGTCGCAGCCGGGAAACCAGGACTGGACCCGGCCATAAACGACTTGATGCCGACGACCCCGGCGTCGATCATCTCATCAATCTTGTCGAGGCCCTGATTGATCGCGGCACCCCAGAGTCCAAAATCAACGATGGACTCCGCCAACCCGACCTTAATCTTCTCCTTGATGTGCGCGCCCTCGCTTGACGTCGGCGTCGCTTGGGGCATTTCGACGACGGTGCCGATCCCACCGGCGATCGCGCCGAGCGAGCCGGTATAAAAACCCTCGGTCAGCGGCTCGGCTGGTTCCTTGAAGTGGGTATGCACGTCAACGCCGGCCGGAACGACGAATTTGCCGGTCGCGTCGATCCATTCGTCGGCATCATATTCGCTGCCGTCGAGCGTGATGGCACTAATACGGTCGCCGTCGATGACCAGGTCGGCGCGCAACGGACCGGATTCCATACCAAGCACGCCGCCGCGAATGACCGTTCGTTTCTCCATCCGACCACTCCTCTCTTCCTGCATTGTCGAGCTGTCTATTCGTTTTCCTCATTGCTCACGTCTTGATCATAAGGTGGGAACCGGAAGTGCATCTCCCGATCGAGCAAACCACCATAACCGAATTGGTCGATATCCTCCTCGGTTACATGCTGCCCGGTCATGACGAGCGGTAGCACCAGATCAGCAAAGGTTGACATCGAATACATCGAGCAAGACGCCAGATTGAAAACCGGGACTCGCCCAACTTCGGCGAGCCAGAACATGCTCCCAGGATGCGACGGGGCGCCGAAATGGACCATCCGACCCTCGGTTTCGCCCAGCGCGAGATAGGCTGGATCCAGCGGGTCGATCGTATTGCCGCCGGCGATCAACAATATATCGGTCTCGGGCAAGAGGTCACGCATGGCAGCAACGACCGCTCCGACTTCGGCGGCGACGAAGCGAATCTCGCCAACCGTCGAGCCATACCAGCGCATCTTCTGTTCGATGCTCCGCTCAAAACGCTCACGGAGCTTATCCGACAACCCCTCTGTTGCAATAACACCAACGCGCATCGACTGGAACGGGACCACGCGCAACGCCGAACCACCGTTCCGCGCCACGAGATCCTCCGCTGCTTCGACGTTGACACGCGGCACGGTGAGCGGCGTTACCTTGACGCCGGCGATGATTTTTCCGGGGAGTACCGCGAGCCGGTTGAGATGCGTGAAAACGGCCATGCTCTCGATTCGATTCAGCGCGAGCACCAATTCCTGATCGATCTCCAGAACGCCCTTGCGGTCGGCGATCAGGTGATATCGGCTTTGCGCCGGCCCCTTGATGCGAACGCCTTCACCGGCCACCGCTTCGGCCACCCGGCGTCCAGCCTCGTCTTCGTGCATATCCTCGTCGTCAGGCTCGACGACGTGGATTTCTAAATCGCCCGCTGTCTCAAGCAGATTGAGCGCGTCATCATCCAGGATCTGACCCTTCTTGATGATTCGCTTGCCTGCCGTATTGCGAATATCCTCGGCCGCGATCCAACCAGCGCGGCGCTGCCGTGCCACTTCGATTGCCGGTAAACTATGGGCCCGCATCACCGTCTCCGATCCCAGATCCGACTCAACCACTTCTAGTCTAGCGCAGTATTGGTGAAACCGATTCACAAAACTAGCGAAGTGGTGTTACAGAGGTTAGAATCTCTGGCAAATGGATTCATAGGAAGGACGATCTCGCGATGACGATCACTCAGGAAGAGCGCCTGGACATTCTGCAGGAGGTTTCCCGAAGCTGGCTTGACTTGCTCAAGGCGATCCGCTCGCTCACGGACGCGGATCTCGTCAAGCCCAATACGATCGGTCAGTGGTCGGGCAAAGATGTGATGGGGCACATCACGTTCTGGGAACGCCAGATGCTCGACGGCATCAAGACAGCCGAGGCGGGTCAGGAGCCGAATGAGATCGAAGACTTCGAGGCTGCCAATCTCATCGCTGCCAAAGAGATATCGAGCCTCTCGCTCGATGAGATTCGTGCCCGCTTCAACGACACCCACGACGCGTTGATGCAGGCGCTTGAAACAACGCCGTTGCTCACCACGCGCGACGACATTGCGGGAACGACCTTCGATCACTACGCTGAGCATGCCGCAGATATTCGCGCAATCCGAAGCTGACGCAGATCAGCCAGCAATATCAAAGCGGCCGGGGATAACCGGCCGCTTTTCGTTGCATTGGAAATGACTGCGAACGCTCAGGCTGTTTCCTGTAGCTCGATCGGCTCTTCGTTGATCGTCGCCAGGAGCGGTCGCCGTCGCCGGTTGATGACGTCGGCGTTGATGATGCACTTGCGAATCCCTTCGAGTGAGGGGATTTCGTACATCACGTCCAGCAGCACTTCCTCGATCGTCGTGCGCAGTCCGCGCGCACCGGTCTTACGCTGCTCAGCCTGCTCCGCCGCCGCCTCGAGCGCGTCCTGTGTGAAGACGAGGTCAACGTTATCGAGCTTGAGGATCTTTTGATACTGCTTGACGACCGCATTCTTCGGCTCGACCAGAATCCGCATCAGATCATCTCGCGAGAGATGATCGAGCGACACGGCCACCGGCAGACGGCCGACGAACTCGGGGATCAGACCGTACTTGAGCAGATCGTCGTGCGTTACGTGCTGCAGCAGATGCTCCGGCTCGGGCGCGTCGGCGTGTGAGCCGAATCCGAGGGTGGAGTCCTTGCCGATGCGATGCCGCACCACATCTTCCATCCCCTCGAACGCGCCGCCGCAGATGAAGAGGATATTGCGCGTATCAATTTGGATGTACTCCTGATGCGGATGCTTCCGCCCGCTCTGAGGCGGAACGTTGGCGACGGTGCCCTCGATGATCTTGAGCAGCGCCTGTTGCACGCCTTCGCCCGATACGTCGCGCGTGATCGACGGGTTGTCGCTTTTGCGCGCGATCTTGTCGATTTCGTCGATGTAGATGATGCCGGTCTGCGCCCGTTGCACATCGCCGGCCGCCTGGATCAGACGCAGCAGGATATTCTCGACGTCTTCGCCAACGTACCCGGCCTCGGTGAGCGCGGTGGCGTCGGCGATCGAGAAGGGCACGTCGAGCAGCTTGGCCATCGTCTGCGCCAGCAGCGTCTTGCCGCTACCGGTCGGCCCGAGCAGTAGGATGTTGCTCTTCTGCAATTCA
>CALAGB010000258.1 GCA_937891245.1 uncultured Thermomicrobiales bacterium
GCCGATCTCCGCGTCGCCCTATCGTCGGGATACCGCCGCGTCTCTCGGCGGCCTCGTCCCCGGTGTCCGACACGGCATCCGACACGGAAGGATCCTTCCTCATGTCTCGATCCACGGCGCGTCCGGCGCGGGCCGGTGCGGGCGTGCGTGCGATGGCCTTGCCGGCCGGGAGCAGCTGATGGCCTACGGCGACAGGCAGCGGCTCGGGTTCTTCACCCGGCTGCTCGAAGACGCCCCGGCCGCCGACCGGTACCGGTTCGCGGTGGATCAGATCGCGGCCGCCGAGCGTGCGGGCTTCGACACCGCCTGGGTCGCGCAGCACCACTTCCATCGGGACGAGGGCGGCCTGCCCTCGCCGTTCGTGCTGCTGAGCTACGCGGCCGCGCTGACTCACCGCATCACCCTGGGCACCGGCATCGTCACGCTGCCGCTGGAGGACCCGATCCGGGTGGCAGAGGATGCCGCGGTGCTCGCGCGCCTGACCGGCGGCCGCTCACTTGGTTTCAATGTCGAGGCCCGCGGACCGGAGCAGGCGCACGAAGCGCGGGCAGCGGTCTTCGCCCAGCGTCCGTTGGTGCCGTTTCTGGCACCGCTTGTTCTGTTGTTTCTGGTCGGATCCGTGGTGGCCGGGCTTATATTGACTCGTGGAAATGGTGCGGCCGGTGACGCGCTGACGCCCACACCGCTGGCGACCGCGACCGCTTCGGCTGCCGTGGCCGTCGCCGGTTCAGCGACTGCTCCACCCACCCCGACCCAACCGTCGCAGGCGACCGGAACAACGCTTCCGACTTCAGCAGCGACCGCGCCGGCAACGGCGGTGCCAACTCCGGTCGTCACCCAACCGGCGATCGTTCCACCGGTGGATGTACTCGGATCATTACCCTATGTTGTTTTCAGCACGGGCCGTGGTCAGCCGCCCGGCGTGCTGGAGGTATATCGGATGAGCGCTGACGGCAGCCACCTGACGGCGCTCACTCAGAACGATCAGGACGACTGGGAACCAGCCGTCTCCTACGACTCGACCGAGGTGGCCTTCGTCAGCACGCGCGATGGGCACAACCAGATCTACGTCATGAACGCCGACGGCTCGAATCAGCGTCGCTTGAGCAACGACGATGCCTCCGACGAATTTCCGCTCTGGTCGCCCGCCGGCGCGTTTATGGTCTTCTCAAGCACGTCAGGCGAGCGCACCAGGCTCTTCCTGATCCATGCCGACGGTTCCGGGCTGACCGAACTGGCGCCGTCGCCGACCGGTTCCAACTGGTCGCCGAACTGGTCGCCGCTGGGCGATGAAATCGTCTTCGTGAGCGATCGGAGCGGCCGGCCGAATCTCTACGCCGTCAAGGCCGATGGCTCAGATCTGCGCCAGCTGACGTCGTCGGGCGCCGATGATTCTCCGCGCTGGTCGTATGACGGGAGCCGGATTCTCTTCGTCTCGCGCCGTGACGGCAACCGCGAGATCTATGTCATGAACGGCGACGGCTCGGAGCAGACCCGCCTGACCAATACGCCGGTTGATGAATCCGACCCTGCCTGGTCGCCCGACGACGGGCGGATCGCCTTCGCGGCGGGCAACGAGGTGCTGATCATGCAGGCCGACGGCTCGCAGCGCACGACGCTGACGAATGGCGCCGGTTATGATTCGTGGTTGGGCTGGTCGCCGGACGGCCACTATCTCGCCTTCACCAGCGATCGCGACGGCAATCGCGAGGTTTACGTCTTGCAGCCCGACGGCAGCGGCCTCACTCGCCTGACCGACAACCCCGGTTTCGACGGCAACCCCACCTGGGCGCCATCGCTGCCGTAACGGCCGCTTCCCCCACTTTACATTTACGAACATTTGTGCGAAATTCGTGGCATCGGGTATGATCTGAGAACAACCCGTTTCGCGCGAAGGAGTTCGTCGTTTGAGCCACGCCATCGAAGATGCCCGGGAAGGTGGGGCCGGGCAAAGTCCGCTGCTCGCCACGTTGCGCTCGACCTTCGGCTATGCGGCCTTTCGTCCGTATCAGCGCGAGATCATTCAGTCGATCATGGATGGGCGCGATGTGCTGGCGCTCTTGCCGACCGGCGGCGGCAAGTCGCTGTGCTACCAGATTCCGGCGCTCCTTTTCGATGGCTTGACCGTCGTTGTGTCGCCACTCATCGCTCTGATGAAGGATCAGGTCGACCGCTTGCAGTCGCTCGGCATTGCCGCCACCTACATCAACAGCTCGCTCGATCCAACCGAGATTCGCGAACGACAGATGGCGGTGGCGCGGGGCGAGGTGAAGCTGCTCTACGTCGCGCCGGAGCGCTTGATGGCGGGCGGCTTTATCCGGCGTCTCGCGCGGTTGCAGGTGTCGTTGGTGGCGATCGACGAGGCGCACTGCATCTCCGCCTGGGGGCATGACTTCCGCCCGGAGTATCGCGAGTTGAGCCGGATTCGCGAGATGTTGCCGGATGTCACCCTCGCCGCTTTCACGGCGACCGCGACGCGCCGTGTACAGGATGACATCGTGGCGCAGCTCGGTTTGCGCGATCTCGCCAGCTTTTGCGCCAGCTTCAACCGGCCCAATCTCTTCTACGACGTGCGTCCGAAGCAATCCGCCTATGCCGATCTGCGTGATTACCTGCGCTCACAGCCGCGCGGCTCCGGCATCATCTACTGCTCGACGCGGAATGGGACCGAGGATCTGGCGGCCAAATTGATGGCCGACGGCTTCGCCGCGACCGCCTACCACGCGGGACTCGCGAGCGAGGAACGCCAGCGCCGCCAGGATGCCTTCCTGACGGATGAGGTTCAGATCATTGTGGCGACGATCGCGTTCGGGATGGGTATCGACAAGCCGAATGTCCGCTTCGTCGTGCATTACGACCTGCCGAAAAATCTGGAAGGCTACTACCAGGAGAGCGGTCGTGCTGGGCGTGATGGGCTGCCGAGCGATTGCATTCTCTACTACAGCTACGGCGATGTCGGTCGGCAGGAGTATTTCATCCGGCAGAAGGCATTCGAGCAGGAACGCGAAATCGCCCACATCCAGCTCAAACAGATGGCCGACTGGGCCTCGAATCAGGAGTGCCGCCGCCGGGCGCTGCTGGCGTATTTCGATGAGGAGTATGACAGCGAGGTCGAGCGGTGCTGCGACGTCTGCGAGAGCGACGACGGTGTGCCGGTTGATTACACCATCGCGGCGCAGCAGTTGATGTCGTGCGTGGCACGGACGCGTGAGCGCTTCGGCATGACACACGTGATCGAAGTCTTGCGTGGATCGCGCGCCCAGCGAGTGCTGCAACTGCACCATGATCAGCTGTCGACCTACGGCATCGGGCGCGATCGTCCGGCTGACGAATGGCGTTACCTTGCACACCAACTGGTGCGGCGTGGCTATATGCTGCAAGACGCTGCGGCGTTCAACGTGCTCAAGATCACCGAGCGCGGCCGTGAAGTGCTCTTCAGAGGCGAACGCGTGCTGCTGCCCGCCCCAGCGGTCAAGACGGCCGAACCGTCGTCCGACAGCTCGCGTCGGAGCGGTAGCGACTATGGTAAGCCGGGGCATCCCGAACTGTTCGAGCGCCTGCGTGCGCTCCGTCGCCGCCTGGCCGAGGACCAACGCGTGCCGCCGTTCATCATCTTCTCCGACGTCGCGTTGATCCAGATTTCGTCCGATCTGCCGATGGACGAATCGGCATTTCGGAAGGTTCGCGGGGTCGGCGAGCGTAAAACGGCCGAATACGGGCAGCCGTTCATGGCCGAAGTGAAACGCTTCGTCGAGGAAACCGGTGCCCGTCCAGTGCCGGCGCAGTTCCGGCCGCGACCGGCCGCTACGCCGAGCGTAGCCGGTTCGACCGTGCGCGAAACACTCACTCTCTTTCAGCAGGGCCACGATATCGAGGCGATCATGGACGTGCGCGAACTGGCTCGTTCGACGGTCGAAGGGCATCTGGCAGCAGCCATCGAAGCGGGCGAGATCGAATCGATCGACCGTCTCGTCTCCCCCAGCCGCCAGCGCGCGATCGAGGCGGCGATCGCCCAATGCGATGAGATCGATGGCCTGCGCGCTGTTCGCGACATCCTGGGCGAGGAGTATAGCTACGGCGAAATCCGCTTCGTCAAAGCGGCACATACGCGCGCTCGGCGAGGATGAGCATATTCTCACAGCCGCCTCATGCGAACACACAGCCCTATTCGTTCCACACGTTCTCCGGGCGCTTGAGCCAGGCGCTGAAGAAATGTCGGGCGTGCGTCAGCGTCTTTGCATCGACCTGCGCCAGGCGGTCGAGAGAGGTCAAGTTGAGCGGGGCGATCATCTCGAAGAAGGGGCGGCCGGCAGCCGTGGTTCCTGCCTGAATCGCAGGCTCGGCATCGCGCCACCAATTCTCGCAGTCGACTTTCAGCACCGATCTCCCGACGAGTTCGAGGCCGTGTGTAGCGGCAAGCGAACGCGCTCGTTCTGGCTCCAGGTGCACCGTGAGCGTAAATCTCATGGGCAGAGCGGCGGCGCTTTGTCCGCGCCACTCGCGTGCGCAGCGCGCGGCGAAGTCGCGGATCGCCATACGCGAACGCGAGCGATCCTTGCGGATTGGCTGCGTCTTATCCAGAGCGCAGCTGCGCTTGACCGGCAGAAACGGAACACCGGCTAACGCTCCGTCGAGCTGCAGACTGAGCGTATCGTCGCCCGCGATTCCGAGCAGCGGAACTGCCGCGCGCCAGGCGACGATGTGGCTCTCAGTGAATGGTCGATTGTCGATGGCGAAGGCGACACCAGGCATCTGGGTGTGCGCGATAAAGCCGTCATTAGTGCCCCAGCGGCTGTGACGACCGACCTGGAAGATCGCATCGAAGGCATTGTCGCGCAATTGCCGGTTCAAGACGGTGCGGTCGGCCATATACACGCGTTCCGGTAGTCGCTCGGCTATGATGCTGTTGATACCACCGAGATGCTGATCGTCGACGACGACTTCGCTTGCGCCGCCGGTCAGCAGCCCAGTTGCCGCCGCGACGACATCGTCGGTGAAGAGCGACCGGCCGCTCTCCCAGAAATCGGGCCAGAGCGGAACGACTTGCTGGACGCTGGTGATTTGGGCTGCGCCTTCCATGTCAGTCTGCAGCAAAACGCGCATCGTCACTCCTTCGCTTTGATCGATTCAGGAGACGAGTGTGGGCGACCGCGACTGACGCTCGCCCACGACGATGGAATCAGGAATAATTGGAGACCTGTTCGCTCAGCGGCCAGGGTGGAGGATTGTTGAGATCGACGCCAGTCACCGCCGCCAGACCACGCTTGAACCACTGGTCGAACGCATCCTGCGATTGAGAGAAGCTTCGCAGCGCCTCGGCCGCGTTCGGACTTTCGATATAGGCAACCAACAGGTCGCCGTTTGGCGTCTGCTGCACGAACCAGAGTTCGCGTGTGACGCCGATGCGACGCTCCGACGCGGTGTACTCCGATTTCCGCTCATGTTCCAGTTCCTCGAAGAAGCTGCGTGCTTGTTCGCTCCGACCAGGAATGACTGGTAGTGCGAACCCGATCTGATCCATGGTGCACTCCATTCGTGATTCGTTCGCCGGCGAGACTAGTCGTGGCCGTTGAGCATCGCGCCGATATTGCGCGCCGCGACTTCCATCGTTGCCTGGTAGCCGCCCTTCGGACTGAACTCGACGACTTCGGTGTCCTGGTCGTAGATCGGTAGATGGCCGGGCGACATGTAGTAGGCATCGCCCGCGTTGACGACCTCTTCGTGGTCTGCGTAGCGGATGCGCAGGCACCCCTTGATCACGTAGCCCCAGTGCTCGCACTGACAACGGTCGTCGGGGAGTCCTTTGAAGAGCGGCTCGGTATCGGTCCCGGCCGGAAAACGCTCGAGCCCGACAGTCATGTCGCCCCACTCTGCCTCGCGCAGTGTGACGGTGCCGAGCGGTGTCTCGAACTGGCCGGCGATGGGGAGATCGGCGGTTGAACCACGCATGAGGAACCTCCTTTAACGACGGCGCCGCCAAATCCGTGGCGCCGCGCAACGAATTGATCATGCGTCGACGATAGGGCGGACGGCGTGCGCCAACATCGGGGCGAACTCCCAATTGCCCCGTGTTGTTGGGTGCCTGCGCTGAGGATTGACCTAGGGGGAAACTCCTAGTCGGCCAGGCCGTTGCGGATGGCGAAGGCGGCCGCCGCTGTGCGGTTATCGAGGCCGGTTTTGTTGAAGATGCTGGTGAGGTGGTTGATCACCGTCTTCTCGCTCAGGAAGAGCGCCTCGGCGATCTCGCGGTTGCTCAGGCCGCTGGCGACATGGCGCAAGACTTCCGCTTCACGCCGGCTGAGTCCAGCCGGCAGCGGGCGCGCTGGCTCAGGCGTTGCGAGGGCCAGCATCGCCTGTGCCTCGCGCGTACGGGTCAGTTCCCAGTTGAGCGATTCGCGGCGGGCGAGCAGTTCGGCCCGCTCCAGGTGCGTTTTCGCCTCGGCCAGCAACCCCTGCCGAAGTTCGAATTGGCCGAGCAGCCGATCGATCAGAAAATCGTGAAACTGCCCGGCGAACGGTTGGAGTTCCCATGCATAGCGCGCCGCGCGGTCGTCGTCAAGGAGCAGCGCGGTTTGGAGCATGCAGGCAAGCGACTCCGCGCGATGCGTGGTGCCTGCGGGTATCAGGGTGAGGAGCGCGTCGAGTTCATCGAGTGACGACCGCGCGTCGGCGATCTTGCCAGCTGTGGCGAGGATGAGTCCGTGAAAGCCAAGGTACCAGACGAGCGCCGACGGTCCGATGGCACGAAAGGCTTCGGTCGCCGTCCGTGAGAGCGATCCGGCGGCGGCCAGATCGCCGACCATAAAACGCAGCGCGGCGCGGCAGAAGGTGACATAGGCGAGCGGCTCGGGGCTGGCCAGCTGTTCGACCAGCGCCTGCGCCTGGTTGAGGAGCCGGTCGGCTTCGTTGAACTTGCCTTGCATGGCATCGATCACGGCAAGCCAGGTATAGACATGGCGCAGCTGATAGCGATCGTGGGACCGCTGGGCGAACGTGAGCCGGCGTCGTGCGATCTCGCGCGAGGCGTTGAGCCGTCCCTGCCAGAAATAGGCTGGCGCCAGGCAGCCGCAGCACTCGGCCGCCTCAACAAGATCGTTGATCGCCTCCGCTTGCCGCAGCGCACGTTCCAGCAAGGGGACACCGGCAGAGAGATCGTTACCGCGTACCAGCAGATTGCCGAGGGCGCGCTGGGCGACCGCCAGCAAGCGGCCATCGTCAAGCTGCCGCGCGAGATCGAGCGCGCGTTGTGCATGCGCGATACCGGCGTCGAGTTCGTGCTGGCTGACGGCGAGGAGCGTGCCGAGGTCGACGAGGAGCTCAACCAGAAGCCTGCCGGGTTGTTCCGCCAGCAGCGCCAGAGCCGCTTCGAACGCCGCGCGTGCCTCGCCGATTTCTTCCTGGCGAATGCGGGCGCGGCCGAGGCGATGCAGCGCCCGCGCGGCGGCATCGGGTTCTCCGGCGAGCAGATACGCTTCGTGAGCGGCGGAAAACGCGACAACCGCGTGCTGTTCGTCGCCGGCCAGATCGGCGGCCTCACCGAGGCGCATCAGCAGCGTGGCGCGACCACTGCCCGCGACGTCGCTGAGTTCCAGCGCGGTCGTGAAATGCGCCACCGCTTCGGCGAAGGCGAAGCTCCGCGACGATTGTTCGGCGGCGCGGAGCGCGTAGGTGAAGCCGCGATCGCGGTCACCGCTCCGGACGAAGTGGTAGGCGAGATCTGAGAGGAGCCGGGCATCGGGCGGCTCAGCGCGCGCTTCGAGCGCCCGGCCGATATAGCCGTGTAGCCGCTGCCGGCGTGTGCTTGTCAGCTCGTCGTAGAGACATTCACGAATCTTGTCATGACTGAAGCGATAGCGGCCCGGGTCGCCCGTTCGAATCAGATCGGCCTGTACGGCCGGACGAAGCGTTTCTTCGACCGCTTCCGGCTCCGCACCGATCGTCGCGGCCAGCGTTGGAATGTCGAACGTCCGGCCAATGATGGCGGCTGTGCGCAAGGACTCCGCGCTTTCGGGGGCCAGGCGCGCAATGCGTTCGTGCACGGTCGCCACGATGCCCGGCGGGACCGTCACGGCGACCGGCTGCGCCAGTCGGTAGCACGCTGGTTCGTGGGACGCGTCGAGTGTGAGCAGTCCGGTCTCTCGCCAGTGCCGCAACAGTTCCTCGGCGAAAAACGGATTCCCTTCGCTCTGCTCGCTGAGCCGCGCGCCGGCTGCCTCGTCGAGCGGCGCACCGAGCAAGTCGCGCGCAAGATCGCGCGTTTCGTCGCGCGCGAGCGCACCAAGCTGCACGACGTCGAGCCGTCGCAGGCGATTCAGTTCGGTGACAAGGCGGGTGAGCGCGGGGTTCTGCTCGATCTCGCCGGAACGATAGGCACCGACGATCACGAGCCGGGCGTCCGGCTGGTAGCGGGCGATGGCGTGCAGCAGATCGAGGCTGGCCGGATCAGCCCATTGTACGTCGTCGAGCAGCAACGCGACCGGCGAATCGCTCGCGATCGCGGCGAGAAATTCACCGGCCGCTTCGAAGAGCCGCAGGCGGGCCTGCTCAGGGGGAAACGTGACGTTTTCCGGCGTCTGATTCAGACGCGACGGGAGTTCCGGCAGGATGGTCGCCAGAATCGCGGCCAGTCTTCCAACCTGGGCGCGCAGCTGCGCGACCGGCGTCGCGCGAATGTGCTGGCCGAACGCTTTGAGAAAAGGCAAATAGGGTGGCATGCCTTCGAACTGTGACGCACCGCCACGCAGAATGGTCGCGCCATGTTCAGTCGCGCGCTGGGCGAAGGCGGCGAGCAGTCGCGTCTTGCCGATCCCCGGCTCTCCAGCGATCAAGACGACGCGCGTACCGCCGGCCGCGCTCGCCTCGAAGCTCCTCCAGAGGAACCCGAATTCAACCTGTCTCCCGATAAGCTGCGCGTTGCGAGCATGATCGAGCATAATATTCGCCCGTTTCAGGCAATCCGACAATGTGCGCTTGCGCTCTGTTGATTGTATCGCGATCCACTCGTGCGCGGAACTGTGTCAGGCTGTACCGCCGATGACGGCGTCGACATCGATCTCGACGAGATAGTCCGCGCCGACCAGACGACTCACCTCGACCAGCGTGCTGGCCGGCCGGACACTGGCGAACGCCTCGTGCAGCGCCACGCCGACCTTCTGCCAGTCGTCGGCGTTGGTGACGTAGCAGCGATAGCGCACCACATCGCTCAGCGAGGAGCCGATCTCCTCCAGCACCTGCCCGATCTTTCGCAGGATGTAGCGCGCCTGCGCCTCGGGATCGTCCTTCCCGACGACATTGCCGTCGTCATCCGTCGCCGTGGTGCCCGAGACAAACACGAGGTTCCCCACGCGCACCGCCCGCGAGTAGCCGACCCGTTCTTCCCAAATCGTCCCGCTGCCGATATGCTGCCGGGCTTCCAAGGCTTCCTCCTCGTCACATCCGCTCCGCCGAATCTTCGCGCCATGGTAGGAGATCAACGATCGTATCTCAACAATCCGCGGCGATTCCCATACTTGGCGTGCTTCGGTCCACTTACCGATTGCGTAATCGTCAACCCAGCCGCTTCCCCGCGACCCCGAGGCGCCCATCCTGAGCCGCAGCGAAGAATCTCCATCCCGTTCCCCCTGACTCTGCGGCGCCGGGCGAGTCAGGAGAGATCCTTCGCTGCGGCTCAGGATGACAAGGGGGGTGGTGCAGGATGACAGGCGCTGCGCCTCAGGATGACAAGGCGTCTCACGATGACGACGAGTGAGGGTGGTCAGCCTACTCTTTCATCCCGATCTGGCTGGCCGGATCGGTGCGGAGGGCGGCCCAGGCCGGCACGATGTGGGCGATGATGGAGAGCAGCGCCGCGGCGGCCACGATGGCAGCGAGCGGCCCGAGCGGGATTGCCAGAGCAGAGCCATCGCCCAGAAGACCGACGCTGATCGAAAAGACGCTGATGACGCCAATCCCGATACCGGTGACGGCGCCGATCAGCAGCACCAGCAGCGACTCGCTGCCGATCGTCAGTAGCACCTGTCGCGTCGTTGCTCCGACAAGGTGCAGCAGGATCAGTTCACGCGCCCGCTGTTCCATCGACATAATCATGGTATTCACCATGGCGAGACCCGCAAGTCCAGCTGCCGAGCCGATGATGAGATAGATTGCCCAGGCACCGCTGACGACCGATTGATGCAACCCGGCGACATACTCAATCTGTGTCACTGTCTGAAGCTGATACCCATCATGAGCTAGCGCGGTGATCTGCTGCTGCACCGTATCCAACTGGGAATCGCGATCCAGCTCGACAAAGACCGCCTCGGCAAGCGGCGCGTTGACCTGGGACAGCAGGTCCGAACGCGGCACGAGCGCGTCACCCGTTCCGAGCGCATTGGAGAAGATACCGGCTACCGTCAGGCGAAACGGCCGCAGGTCTTCACCGTAGAAGATGGCCGTGTCACCGACCTTGAGATGCGCCGCCTTCGCGAGTTGTTTGCTCAGAAGCACCGTCCCGTTGTGGAAATTCGTGACTCCGCCCTGAGTGAACTGCAAGCGCATGACCGCACCGGTCGCGGCGGGGTCAACCCCGAGCATGGCGACGTCTTGTTGGACAAAGCTGCCCGAGTGCGCGTCGACGAGCAGGCCGCCGGCCGGCAGCATGACGGATGTTGCCGCCACGCCTGGGATCCGGTCGATCGCCGGCGTCACGTTGAGCGGCAGGCCGTCGTTGGTTGGAACGACCACCAGATCCGCCCGCACGCGGGCAGCGGTCTGCTGCGTGGTCGCGTCTTGCACGGTGGCGAGCAGGCAGAACATCAGGCTGGCGAAGCCGACCGACAGGATCATCGGCGCGACGACCGATGCCATCCGTTGCGGCATCCGGAGCGCGTTCCAGCGAGCAAGCTCGCCGGTGATCCCGCCGGCGAAGGACAGCAGCCGGCCGGGAAGCCAGGCGAAGGGCACCACCACCAGCGGGCCGAGGACCGCACAACCGACCATCAGGAGCGACGCTTCGAGCATCGAGATCGCGACCGCCGCATCGGTGTCGAGCGATGGTTCGATGCCGAGCACGGCGAGCCCGCCAATGATGCAGGCGAGGCCGAACAGCAGCCGGGGAATGCCGATGAATCGTCGCGGGACGGCCGCTTCCCGTAGCGCCTCGATCGGCCGGATCTTCGCTGCCCGGCGACCGGCGCCGAGGACGGCAATCAGAGCGATGCCAAGCGCCGCGCCGAGCGTGATCGGTACCGCCCAGGACCAGAAGGGCGCCGTGAATCCTGGCGGCGCCAGTCCACGCCGTATGGCGTACCAGATGAGCGCCCGTGCGAGTGGAGTACCGAGCGCCATACCGATGAGCGTGCCGGTGACGGTGAGGACGACCGCTTCGGCGGCGATCATCACCCAGAGTTGCCGGGGAGTCACGCCGATCGCCCGCTGCAGGCCGATCTCGCGATGTCGCTGCTGAATCGAGAAGGCAAAAGTGCTCGCCAGGATGAAAATCGATACGAAGCCGACAAAGCCGGCCAGCGAACCGAGGATGGCGACAAAGTCGCCGAGTTCACTGGCACCGGAGGCGACATCAGCCTGGGCGCGAGCCGGACCGCTGAGCACGTCGACATGCTCGCCCGCCAGCGTGCTGGTTACCCGCTCTTTGAGCGCCGCGATGTCGGTACCAGGCTCGGCGAGCACTCCGATCAGATCGGCCGAGTCGGTCGCGTTCGCCAGCCGCTGCGCCACCGGCGTTGTGAAGAAGATGGTTGCCTGTCGTTCGAGTCCGCGACCGCTTGGTGGTGAGGCGATCCCGACCAGTTGGTACGTCGTTGGGGCCTGGCTGCTGACGATCGTGATGCGGTCACCGACCGAGAGCTTTCCCTGCTCGGCAATCGCCGCATCGACCACCACCTCATCGTCGGCCCGGGGCGCGTGCCCGGCGACCAGGTGAAAGGGTGTCAGGGCGGCGGACGCCCACGGTTGGCCGCGCGGAGCGGCCTCCGCCGAAACGACGATCGGCGTTCCGGACGCGTCGAGCACCTGCGCGTAGGACGTCACATCCGGGATGGCGGCCGCCACGTCGTCGATATGCGCGATCGTGCCGGCCAGCGCCACCGGAATGCGTGGGCTGAGATCGGTTTCCTCCGGCTCCTGCTGATCGAGCGTGATCGTGGAGTTGCCGCGGATAACCAGCGCGGTCGCCCCGAGGCGCGGCGTGACGCCAGGCCCGTCGCTCGCCGCCTTGATCAGAATGATGGATGCGTAGATCAGCGTCACCGAGAGGATCACCGCGAGGAGCGATCCGGTCAGATTCGTGCGCCGGGAGCGCAAGGAGTTCCAGAAGAGCCGAACCATCCGGCTAGCTCTCCAGACGCGTGAGCCGCGCCGCGACGGCGTCGGCGGTCGGCTCATCGGTTTCGTCCACGATCCGGCCGTCGGCCAGGAAGAGAACCCGATCGGAGAAGCTCGCCGCGACCGGATCGTGCGTCACCATGATGATTGTCTGCCCGAACTCGTCGACCGTGGCGCGCAAAAGCTCCAAAATGGCGCGAGCCGTGCGCGTATCCAGCGCGCCGGTCGGCTCATCGGCGAAGACGACACGCGGCCGCGGCGCCAGCGCCCGCGCGATGGCGACTCGCTGCCGCTGGCCGCCCGAAAGTTCGGCCGGACGCTGCTTCAGTCGGTCGCCGATACCGGCCTGGGTGACGATCCGCTCGATCCAGCCCCGATCGACCGCTTTGCCAGCCAGCCGGATCGGGAGCTCAATGTTCTGCCGCGCGTTGAGCGACGGTAACAGGTTGAAGGCCTGGAAGATGAAGCCGATCTGCTCGCGGCGTGTGATGGTCAGCGTTGGTTCCTTGAGCTGGTTGAGTTCGATGCTGCCGAGGAGGACCTTGCCGGTCGACGGTGTGTCGAGCCCGGCCGCGCACTGTATCAAGGTACTCTTGCCGGAGCCGGATGGCCCCATGATGGCGGTAAAGCTTCCCTGCGGAAACTGTTCGTTGATCTCCCGAAGCGCCGCTACGACATGCTTGCCCTTACCGTAGGTCTTGCTCAACCCCTGCAACTGGATGGCCGGAATGGAGGAGCCGAACGGTTTGCTCGGTGGCATTTCGATCGGTCGTTCTGTGCCGCGCGCTTTGCGAATTCTCATGCGTGGTGTCGTCCTCCGCACAACGTAGAACGGGTCAGTATCTTGTCGTAGTATGGGCGAGTTCCAACGAAGCATGAACGGGGCGGTCCGGAAATTTTGTCTGGGGGCTATCCCCACCACGACGAATATTGAATCGGTCGGACTGTCGATATTGGTGATGCTCGCGCGTCGTATGAATAGAAGCGGCAACTGGACCGCTTCGGGCAGGCGGGTCGCCTGAGTGAAGAGGATCAACAAATGAAATACGCACTCCTGATCTTTAGTAGCGAGGATGGGCCGCAGCTGAGTGATGCCGAGGTGGCTGAGATGTACGCAGGTCACGAGAAGTTCGGCCGCGAGCTTGGCGCACTCGGCAAGATCCACGGTGGCGCGGAGTTGCAGTCGTCGGCGACCGCCACAGTGGTTCGGGTGCGTAGCGGCGAGACGATCACCACCGACGGCCCGTTCATGGAGACAAAGGAACAACTCGGCGGCTTCTACCTGATCGAGGCGGATGATCTGGATGAGGCGATGCAGTGGGCCGCTAAGATCCCGGCGACCGCGACGACGAGCATCGAAATTCGTCCAATCGTCGATCACTCGTCCGGCGACTGAGGGTATCTCGACCATTCGTCGTCAAAACGCGATGTGCACGAAAGGAACTGAACGGATGCGTTACTTGCTGTTGCTCTACTTCGATGAGAATTCATGGGACGCGTCGCCGGCCGAGGAGCGGCAGGCGGCACACCTCGGCTATGGTCGGCTCACCGCCGATCTGGCCGCCTCGGGTAAGCTTGGCGCGGGCGACGCCTTGCAGCGGACGCGTACGGCGACGACCGTGCGCGTGCGTGACGGCGAGGTGCTAATGACCGACGGGCCGTATGCCGAGACGAAAGAGCAGCTCGGCGGGTTTTATCTGATCGATGCCGAGGATCTGGACGAGGCGGTCCAGTGGGCGACGCGCGTGCCGGCCCACGGCAACATGGCGGTCGAAGTACGCCCGATCATGGAGATCAATTTCGATTGACCAATTCGGCCCGCGGCCAAACCGATCGCGGGCCCCAAGGATGGCGATGTCGACGACCCCGGCGGCGATCGAACAACTGTTTCGCGAGGATTACGGGCGGATTGTCGCCACGTTGATCCGTGTCTTCGGCGATTTCGATCTCGCCGAGGAAGCGATGCAGGACGCGCTGCTGGCGGCGACCGAACGCTGGCCACTCGACGGCCTGCCGCGCAACCCGGCGGCCTGGATTACGACCACCGCGCGGCGCAAGGCGATCGACCGTTTGCGCCGCGACAAAACCCGCGCTGCCAGGCAACAGCTCCTGCGACTTGAAGCCGAACTCAAGGCGGATGAAACCGACATGCGCGATGATTTCGGGCAGTCGTCGCTTCAGGACGATCGCTTGCGCCTCATCTTTACCTGCTGCCATCCGGCACTCAACCTCGATGCGCAGGTGGCGCTCACCCTGCGCACGCTCGGGGGGCTGAGCACCGGCGAGATTGCGCATGCTTTTCTCGTGCCGGAAGCGACGATGGCGCAGCGGCTGGTGCGGGCCAAGCGGAAGATCCGCGACGCGCGCATCCCCTACCGCGTGCCGCCTGATGCGGCGCTGCCGGAACGCCTGCATGCCGTGCTGGTCGTCATCTATCTCATCTTCAATGAGGGCTATCTGGCATCGAGTGGTGACACGTTGGTGCGACAGTCGCTCTGCACCGAAGCGATCCGGCTGAGCCGGCTGCTGGTCGATCTGATGCCGGATGAACCGGAGGCGCTCGGCCTCCTGGCTCTCATGCTGCTGCACGATGCGCGGCACGAAGCGCGTACCAGTCCCGATGGCGCCTTCGTCACATTGGAGGAGCAGGATCGTTCGCTCTGGGAGCGGGACAAGATCGAATTAGGAGCCACGCTGGTCGAGCGCGCGCTGCGTATGCGCCGTCCCGGCCCGTATCAGCTCCAGGCGGCTATTGCCGCCGTGCACGGCGAAGCAGCTTCGCCCGAAGAAACCGATTGGGAACAGATCGCGATCCTCTATGCCACGCTCTTCCGCATGACGCCGACGCCGATCGTCGCGCTCAATCATGCCGTGGCCGTCGCCATGGCCCGTGGTTATGAAGTAGGTCTCGCGCTCATGGATGAGTTGGGCGCGACCGGAGCGGTCGATGGGTACTATCTTTTTCATGCGGCGCGCGCCGACCTGCTGCGACGGATGGAGCGCAACCTGGCGTCCGCCGCAGCCTATCGATCGGCGTTGGAACTGGTGAGCAACGATCTCGAACGCGCCTATCTCCAGCGTCGTCTCGACGCGGTTATGGCTTCGATTCCCGAGAGATAGCGCGGCCGGAGGCTGGTCGATTGGACGGAGTGACCGCCGGCTCGGACTCGACCC
>CALAGB010000259.1 GCA_937891245.1 uncultured Thermomicrobiales bacterium
GATCCGTTCGAGATCCGCGCGGACGCGTTCGCGCGGCACCTGCTCATCCCAGTGCCCGCCGTTAAGGCGTTTCTGGGGGTAAACACTGATATTGCCGAGCAGAATCTATCCGAGCTTGTTCAGTGGTTCGGCGTCTCACCGGCGATCGCGGCCATCGTCCTTCGCGAGGCTCAATTCATTGACGAAAAGACCAAGACCGCGTGGATGCACATCACATCCCCGACACTGGCTGCGCGGTACGGCTGGATCGACCAGTACAACGCGATGAAAGTCAATTCCAACACTAGGCGTTCACCACAGAAGCTGGTCGCACGAGCAGTCCGCGGGTATCGGGAGGGAGTAGTCGGCGTCCCTGCAATTGCAAGGCTGCTCGGCATCGAAGTGACCTACGCTCAGGCGATTCTTGACTCAGGTGGAAAACCTCGCGACGACGAAACTCCATGGACTCCAGGTAGCAGTCTTCCCGGCGTGGATACAGATCTCAGCGATCTGGAGGACGTGCCGGAGTTCGTCGAGTGAATGCGCAGATCGTTATCGACGCGGGCCCGGCACTCAATTTTTTTGCAACAAATCAGCAACGACTTCTTTTCGGTGTGCTGGGCTCGGTGACGGCGCCCAGCACCGTAATAGACGAAGTCCGTGCGAAGTCCGCAAGCGACGCGCGCTTCTGTCGCGCTGCTGCAGTCCTGAGCAAGCTTCCTGAGAAGCGCTTGCGGATACTCCCGGACGATGAAACACCAAAGCTGGCTGCGGCGGTGCGGCGCATCTGTGACACCCCGATGGCAGTGCGGCTGACGACCGCGGAGAACCTCGGGGAGACGATGGTAGTTGCGCACGCAGTTGTCGCAGCCGAGAAAGGCACTGATGTATTTGTGCTCATTGATGATGGCGGTGGAGCACATATGGCCACGGTAGCCTCGCGACGTATCGATCGACTTTGCCAGCAGGGGAAGCCGTTCGGGTCGATAAGACTGATCAGTACCTGCGCGGTTCTGGAGAAGGCAGCTGCGGCTGGTCTGGTTACGAATCGAGCCGATATGCGGGCAAGGTACGAACGCATGCGAAATTGCGATGATGGCCTCGTGCCGATCGATCAGACGCAACTATTAGCGAAGGCCAATTGGCGGCACCTTTACAACGCCCCTTCTGCTCCGACCATGCACAAGGACTTGGGCCGGACAGTCGCACCATGACACCGCGTGAACGATCCGACATGCGGCGACCGTCGCCGGAGCACTTATACCTGCAACCGTTTCAGTTTCTGAGGGAATCGCCGCCGCCGTCATCTTCGTGCTCTGCGAAGATCGCGGAGAGACGGAATGGCACCCCGGTTAATACTTGCCCAGCTACCGTCACGCGTACGACAGGGCGTTTTTTTCGGCCGCGCAGAATTTGTCGTTTCCAGGGGTTGCCGTCTGGACAGGTGAGCTTCTCCTCCCACGCCGAGTTCCACGCCTGAGAAGGCGTCGAGCCGTACAGGACCAGGTCGCGGTTGTTCTTTGCGGCGATCGAAAAAGCATTCTGCGAGTCAAGGAGCACGACAGGATCTGGATCGTCCGCGCGAACAAGATAGCCTATGTTCGCGCCGCCTGGGCGCAGACCGCCGTCTCCGTCGGCGACCCACCCGAGCCTGCGGGAGATCAGTGACGCCTTCGGCTGCCCAACCATCGGGGCCGCGCCTGGAGACTCGACAGACGAGATGTGCGCCTGCCCAGCAGAGAGTGTCGCCCGGACAGCTTGCAGCAGCGCTTCGCCCGGGGCAACTTCGCGTTGAGCGTCGACGTGCTCGGACACGAGTGAGACAATATCGTTGCGCATTTCGCTGAATATGTCGTACTCATCCGGCAGGCCGTAGACGCTGCAGAGGTTCTCCCACACCCACAGCCCGAGCATGAAATCGCCTGCAGTCTCATGCGCGCGCTTGTTCTGCGTGTCGATATACCGAGCTGCGGCCGACATGCCATCTCGATACGCGTGCTCGACTTCCTTGATGACGTCCGACCACGTCTGGCTCATCGGTTCGCCAGTGTCCCGATCCTCGATGAACGAGCCAGAGGCGATCATCTTCAGAGCGGCGAACGTCAGCTCGGGCTGCGTCGTCGTACGCTCCGACAAGTTGTTGACCTTCTCCATAAAGGGGCCGTTGAGCGATCCCCGCGGGAACTCCAGAAGCACGTACCGTGACTGCACCGAGGCGGTGAACCGATTGTTCTCGCCGGTGACCATCAGGAACGCGCGCGGCATCTTCACCTCGCGCGCCGTCATGTCCACCCCGGCGCGGCGACGACCGGCACGGTTGAAGACTGCCCGGATAGCCGCGTCGAGCTTCTTCGCCTCGGCTTTTTCGCTGCGTGAGTCAACGGACGGTGCCAGATCGTCGATCACCCAGATAGGGGTCTGCGAGATTGCGATCTCGGTCGAGGCCGCGGTATCAGAAGCCGACCCCGGGAGCGAGGTGGCCGACCAGCTGCCCGGCCGACGCTGCCAAAAGGCCATGATCGCGCCCGCCGTCCACGACTTACCTGAACGTGGCGGGCCGATCATCGTCAGCGGCACGCGGCACGGCTTCGGAACGACTGGCCGCATTGCTGCGGCCAGCGCCACGGCCGCGAAGCGCTTGTCGGTCCACGCGTTGCCGTAAGCCTCCAGCACCGCCTTGATATTCGCGCGGACCGCTTCGGCGTCGGCAGGTTCGGCGACACCGTACATATCTGCGACGTCTAGATCGGGCCTGCCGACCCCTGGACTCG
>CALAGB010000260.1 GCA_937891245.1 uncultured Thermomicrobiales bacterium
GACCATATCGCAGGCACGACGGTCATCTGGGTGGCAGCGATCGGCATCGTGATCAACGGGTCAACCGCGTTGCTCTTCATGTCTGGAAGAAAAGGGGACATCAACATCCGTGCTGCTTTCGTGCACATGGCGGCAGACGCTGGAATTGCTTTCGGAGTCGTCATTGCTGGAGTGGCTATTCTCCTTACGGGATGGGAATGGCTCGACCCGGTGGTCAGTCTCATTATTGTGGGTATCGTTTTGGTCGAGACGTGGGATCTGCTGCGCGATTCGGTCAACCTTGCGCTCGATGCGGTCCCCGAGGGTATCGATATCGATGCCGTTGGCGCATACCTAATGAACCTGCCTGGCGTCACGGCGGTGCATGATGTGCACATCTGGGCAATGAGCACGACCGAGACCGCACTGACCGCACACCTCGTCATCCCAGCGGCGGACCACTCCGTCGATGCGTTGCTCTGCCGGGCAGTCGATGAGCTACACGAACAGTTCGAGATCGTGCACCCGACACTGCAGGTGGAGACGGGTGATCCCGCCTATCCGTGCCACCTGGCGGTAGCAGGAACCATTTAGAAGGGCGAGTGCGCAGCTTCCACCACGCCCTGTGAGCTAACGAACTGACTCATGGATCTGGATCATCGATCGGTGATACGCCTGTGGGATGGAGCACGTGAACACTGTGCCGTTCGCTTGCGTTGGTCGAATCCTGATCGGATTGTTGCGGATGTTACGACGCAAGCCGACGGTCGTCATCGTTCAAACCCGAATGTACGGTCTGAAGACTCTCGAACAATTCTACTGATTCCGCTGTAGAAGTCGAACACAGAGTTCTAAACTCGTCCAACACGGGGAGCCAAAGTCATGTACGACCGTTGAACAGTGTTCAGCGGTTTTTTGTTTGCCTCTCTCCTGCTGGAAATCAACTACTACAGGACGCGAAAAACGGCCACAAAGCGCCCCGACATAGGCCGTTCGTATAGTCGGTGGCACGCAACTTGGTTTATGGCAGCTACAGGCACGGCAATGTGTGCCGTGACCGTATTGGGAAGAGAGGTAGTCTATGCTCTGGGCGATCGTAGTAATTCTTTTGATCCTCTGGTTGCTCGGCTTCGCGGTCGTGCATGTTGCGGGGGGATTTATTCACCTTCTTCTGATTATCGCGCTTATCGTTCTGGTAATTCAGTTCGTCAGCGGCCGACGCGCCCTCTAAAGCGATTCCCGCTAACTGTTGCGCGACAATTTCCTCTTAAACAACAAGCGGCCGCGGACGTGCCACGGCCGCTTGCGTATGCCATGCTACACTGCCAGCAGCGAATAGAAGAAGCGATCTGCGGAGGTATCGATGCTTGCGCTCAGTGGTGATGATGTCCGCTCCCTGGTTCCAATGAAAATGGCGATCGAGTTGATGAAGGAAGTCTTTGCCGAACTCTCAGCCGGCCGAGCGACGTCACCGCTACGCACGCCGGTTGACGTGCCATCTGAATCGGCCGTCTCGCTCTATATGCCCGCGTATGTTCCGTCACGCCAGGGCCTTGGGCTCAAGATCGTTTCGGTCTTTCCCAACAACGCCGCCAAGGGGAAGCCGACGATTCATGCTCTCGTCGCGCTGGTCAGTGCCGAAACCGGCGAGCCGCTGGCGATCCTCGATGGAACATATATGACGGCGCTCCGCACCGGCGCGGTTTCGGGCGCGGCGACCGATCTCCTCGCACGTCCGGATTCTCAGGTTGTGACGTGCATCGGCGCCGGCGCTCAAGGCGTTACGCAGGCGTGGGCGGTTGCATCGGTACGCCCGATCGAACGAATTTATGTGGCCGATATGAACCCGGACGCGGTGTCGTCGTTCGCCGGTCGACTCGGCAAGCTCGCACCTGATCTCGAGGGCAAGGTCGTGCCGGTCACCGACCTGAATGCATCGCTGGCAGAGTCGGATGTCATCTGTACGGCGACAACATCGAAACGGCCGGTCTTCGATGACGCTGCGCTGAAGCCGGGTACGCATATCAATGCCATCGGCGCCTTCACGCCGGAGATGCAGGAGATACCCGTCGAGACGGTGAAACGGGCACGGATCGTCGTCGATGCAGTCGATGCCGTACTCGCGGAATCGGGCGATCTCATCATCCCGATCAACAGCGGCCAACTTGATCGCTCGACCGTCTCCTTGGAACTGGGGCAAATCGCCACCGGCGCCGCCGGCAGAACGAGTGATACCGAGATCACGCTCTTCGAATCGGTTGGAAATGCCGTGCAAGACATCATCGTGGCACGTTATGCGGTGGACGAAGCACAGCGGCTCGGGCGCGGGCATCAATTCACTCTCTAAACGGCACACACGAACGGAAAAGCAAAACGGCTGGTCCAGATTTGGACCAGCCGTCGTTTTCGTTCGTCGAGTTTGTTGATCAGACCGCGCCGGAAATCGACAGAACCGCGGCCCCCGCGTCCATCGGACAAACGCCCGCCGGACAACGGCCTTCGTTGATATGCGCGTCGAACTCCCCGGGGAACGCTCGCATCATGCCTAACACCGGCATCGGCGCCACCTGACCGAGCCCGCAGAGCGATAGTTCGATCACGTGCTGGCTCGTCCTCTCGATGAGCGGGAGTTCGCCCTGCCGCGCCTGACCATTGCGCATCCGATCGAGAATTTCGGTCAAAGCCGGGGTTCCGAGACGACACGGCGTGCACTTGCCACAGGACTCGTAGCGATTGAACGCCATCAAGTAGCGCGCGAAGTCGACCGCGCAAACCGATTCGTCGAACACGACGAAGCCGCCCGAGCCGAGCATACCGCCCGCTTCGGTCATCGAGTCGAAGTCAACGGTCAGATCAAGCTGATCTTCGCGCAGCGGGCCGGCCGAGACGCCGCCCGTCTGCAGACCTTTGAACGTGTAGCCCTCTTTCATGCCGCCGTAGAGCCCGAAAATCAGTTCGCGCAGCGGCATGCCCATTTCAACTTCGACGAGTCCGATACGCTCGACCGGACCCTGGATGGTGACGAGCTTCGTTCCCTTGCTCTTTTCGGTCCCCATCGCGGCATACCAGGCGCCGCCATTCTTTACGATCCCCGGGATGTTGGCATACGTTTCCGTATTGTTGAGCACCGTCGGTCGACGCCAGACGCCTTCTTCGACGGAACGCGGCGGTTTCGTTCGCGGCTGCCCACGCAGGCCCATCAGCGAATACATGAGCGCCGAACCCTCACCGCAGATATAGGCGCCACCGCCCGTACGCGTTTTGACATGACAGGAGATACCGGTACCAAGGATGTTCTCACCGAGTAGGCCGAGCGCGTAGGCTTGCTTCACCGCCTCGCGGAAACGCTTGATGGCCAGAACATGCTCACCGCCAACGTAGTTGTAGCCGTGCGACGTTCCCAGGGCAAAGCAACCGAGCATGATGCCTTCGAGGACGAGATGCGGATCGCTCTCGATGAGACGACGATCCTTGTAGACGTTCGGTTCGCCTTCGTGGCTATTCGCGACGACGTACTTCGGCCATGCTTGCGTCCGCCGGCCGCTTTCCCACTTTATGCCGGCCGGGAAGCCGGCGCCGCCGCGTCCACGGACATTTGCCGTCTTCACTTCGTCGACGACCTGATCCGGCGTCATATCGAAGAGCGCTTTGATCCAGGCGGAATAACCACCGCGCGCGATGTAATCCTCGATCGATTCCGGATCGATGACACCCGCTCGTTCGAACAGCAGACGCTTCTGACCCTTGAGATACGGGTGCTCGTCCAATGGGGCGATCCCCTTGAACGGCGTATCGGCACGTACGCCCATCGCCCAATCAGCGATGACATTCCCGTGTTTGAACGCCTCTACCAATTCAGGGACGCGATCGGTGGTGATATTGGTATAGACAACTGGCGGATGATCGGGGCCGCGAACTTCGACAAATGGTTCGGCCCAGCACCACCCGGCGCAGCCGACCTGTCGTACTTCGGCGTCGAACTCATTCGCTTCCAATGCCAGACGCAGATGCGTGAGCGTCTTATCCGCGCCACGTGCCAGGCTGCATTCACTGATCCCGACGCTAATGACCCAGCCGTCGCCGGACATCCGCGCGTCCCATTTCTTCACCGCATCGGACGCGTAGCGCTCGAAATCTGTTCGACTATTCAACACCATCGAGATCCTCCACCGGCCGGCCGTCACGAATCGCCTGCATCACGGCAGCCAGTCGCTCACGATTGAGATGCCCGAAATAGTGGTGATGATCGATTTGCGCGACCGGCGCCAAATTGCATACGCCGAGGCACCCATTCACCACTTGAACCGAAAACGCACCGTCGGGCGTTCGTCCGTCCGGCCCGAGATGCTGATCATCGTTTATCTCGCGGATCAATCGCTCCGAGCCCATGACGAAGCAGGCGGCTCCGTGACACAGCAACATCGCGTGTTCGCCTGGGGGATCGGTGCGGAAATCAGCGTAGAACGTCAACAGACCGTATATTCGGTTGATCGAGACGCCAAGATGATCGGCGATCACCTGCGACGCCGCCTGCGGCACCCACCCGTAGAGCAACTGCGCTTCCTGACAGGCGCCGAGGATCAACTCTTCCGCTTCCTGATAATCGTCGGGATTGAAATCGCGTCGGAGTATTTCACGAAGCGGTTCGAGATCGATTTCCACCTGGGATTGCGTCGTATCAGCCAACTCGCCGCCCCTTAGATGTGTTCGCGGTGTGTCCTCAGATGCGTACACGGCACCTGTTAGGCAGTATAGCAAGCGCCTGAAAGGTGAACAACGCAGGTGAAACGCCGTCTAAAGGCAAGAACCGACCTCGACGCGATCGGTTTCCATCCAGCTCACGAGCGACAGTGGATTGATAAAATTGCTCGCGGAATACGATGTTCAACAGCAATTGGGGAACCACAATGACGATGCTCTGGTGGGATCGGCTCGCAGAAAAGAAAATAAAATCAGCCATGGACGAGGGTGCCTTCGAACGACTCGCTCGACACGGTCAGAAACTCGTCAACGACCACGACGCAACCAATGACCAATGGGTCGCCAATCACATCCTCGAAATGAACCAACTCCTCCCCGATTGGTTGCAACTTCGTAAGGATGTGCACGGTGCGCGCGGGGTGGTCATTGCGGCACTACGTGAATTCGAGGAAGCAGAACAACGACTCGATCCGTCGAGACCGGGCGATCGCGCCATCCTTAACCGGCTCGAAGAGCGCTACGTCGAACGGGCCCGCGAGATCAATCGATCGATTGATCAACACAACGTTCGATGCCCTTCGATCTTCCTTGAGCTACCACGCTTCCAGGAAGATCTCATCAGCCGTCGGCGTCGACAAGTTCACTGATTACAGATGCGGCGCACCTTCTCGACGAGCGATGGTGGGGCTGAGACATCGCGACAACAACGGCGAACCTGACGCAGGACATTCTGTTCGAACATGAAACGCTCGCGGCAGGGCGGACAGTCGTCGAGGTGACGCTGAACCTCCGCCTGTTCCTCATCCGAGAGCTCGCGATCGATATATTCGTAGAGCCGTTCCAGCGTCTCTGAACAGTTACTCATGTGCCGAATCTCCGTACGGCTGGGCTTCTACCAACG
>CALAGB010000261.1 GCA_937891245.1 uncultured Thermomicrobiales bacterium
GCTGTAGCCGAACTGTCGCATTACCTGCAAGTCGTCGGCGATATGTTGCAGGTAGTCGGGCTCCAGGACGGCGTAGAGCAGGCCGGTGCTGTGCATCTCGAAATCGACACCGTGCTCATCGAGCGAATCGTAGAGATCCATGATTGGCTCGGCGAGGCGCGCCGTGGCGATCAGTCCGGCGTGGTACTCACGCTCGTTACAGTGGCGCCAGAACTGGAAGAGCCAGGGGGCGAGCGACGGTAACGTACTGGGCCGAATATAGAGCGGGCTGTGACGATCCAGCATCCACTTAACCGAGGTCGCAACCAACCCTGGGGCTGGTACCGGCCCGGCGAGCGATGGGGTAATCCAACCGGCATTTCCTGACGAACAAGCGGCACCAAAGTCGCTTTTATCGATTACCGTAACGTCGACTCCTCGACGCCGGAGTTCGTAGGCTGTCAGCAGTCCGATCACCCCTCCGCCAACGATCGCGGTCGTGCCCACCCGTATTTCCTCCTCTGATTCGGCCGGTTCGTCTCTCGCCCCGGCCACCATCGTCGCTCCGTTCGCGCAAACGGGCGCCTGTCTCATCCAAGCATACTGTTTTAGGATCAAGTATCGGCGTGCGGTTGAGCGTGCGGTGCCGCGAGCGCGCAGAAGATGGCACCCGTGCCGACCAGCAACGCGGCGACGACGAAGCCGCCGGTGTGGTGCATCCGCGTGACGAAGAGACCGGCGATGGCGACGGCCACAGCTCCGCCCGCATTGCCGGAGGTGCCGAGCCAGGCGAACGATTCCGTCATCTCGTTCCGGGGAGCCACCGCATCCATGAGGCTGTACATGGCGGTAATGGCCGGAGCCAGCGCCAGCCCGACGAACACCGCGAGGATGCCCAACAACAGGACGCTCCCCGAGAAGATCAGCAGCACCGTCCCGGCGGTCAAGGCGAGAAGGAGCACGGTCAGTTGCTGGCGCAGCGTTCCGGGCTGGCGGCGACTCCCCCAATAGAGGCCACCAACGATGCTCCCAATCGACATGGCCGCGATGAGAACGCCGCTCAATGCCTTGGCGTGATGGGCGCTGGTGAAGGCGATGATGCCGAGATCCGTGGCTGTAAACGAACCGGAGACGAAGAAACTGATGGGCAGCATGCGGCGCACCGCGCCGGAACGGAGCGCGCCGAGCCAATGTGTCGGACGCGCTTCCGGACGCGCGCTCGAGGTGCCGGGCGCCAGCGCCAGCAGCGCCGGGCCGAGCGCCACCAGCGCGGCCGCCGCGATCAGGCACACTTCAATCGGCGCGACGGCGATGAGCACGGCGACAAGGGTTGGACCCACGATATACAGGATATCGATGGTGATCGATTCGAAGGCGAAGGCCGCCTCACGTAGGTCCGGCCGTTCCAGGCGCGACCAGAGCACGCGCATGATCGGCCCGACGGGCGGTGTGAGTGCACCGGCGATAACGGCGAGCGCGCTGAGCCAGATGAGATTCGAACTGAGTGCGAGCGTCAGGATGAACCCCGCCAGGGTCAGCGCCTGTCCCCAGCCGGTTACCAGCAGAATCAACGGTGCCCCGGCGCGATCGACGAGCCGTCCGCGCAGCGGGCCGAGCACCGCGCCCGAGATCGTATAGGCAGCGGTCACGATTCCAGCCGAAACCCACGAATCGGTCCGCCCGGCGACGACCAGCGGCAGCGCCAACTCCAGCATCGTGCTCGGCACGCGGCCGATAATTCCGGCCAGCACCATCAGGGGCACGCCCGGCGCGCTCAGCAGTTCGTAGTAGCGGCCGATGACTCCGGCATGGGGAAGCGTCTGTTGACTCATGGTTGGTCCTCTGTGGCGGGAGAGCCCTTACTCGCCGGCCGATCCACGTTGCCCACCCTATCATTCGCCCTCGTTCTGCGTGAATCCGAAGAACGTCGTATTCCGTGGAAGACCGGTCGACGTGGTGCTATCATGGAACCGACCGACGCGTCGGTCGGTTTTCGGAATGGGACGGATGATGGCAGGCGAACAGAGCCGGAGCGAGGTGCGACGCGAGCGGATTCTTGAATCGGCGCTCAATGTCTTTGCGCGGCGCGGCTACCGTGATGCGGCCATGGACGAGATCGCGAGCGAGTCGGAAACCTCCAAAGGCGGCCTCTATTTCCATTTTCCGAACAAGCAGACGATCTTCGTGGCGCTCCTCGATCGGATGGTCGGGTTGCTGATGACGCGGGCCGAGACGGCGATCGCCGCCGAAACCGACCCGATGCGGCGCATTGACGTGGCGCTCGATGTCGTCCTGTCGACCTTTGCCTCGCATCGTCGTCTCTCGCGGCTCCTCCTTATAGACGCGGTCGGCGCCGGTCGGGAGCTGAACGAGAAGATGCTTGATGCGCATCGTGCGTTCGCCGCAATGATCGCGCGCCATCTCGACGAAGCGGTGCGTCAGGGTGCCATCCCGCCGTTGAATACCCAGATCGCGGCCAAGGCGTGGTTTGGTGCGATCAACGAAGTGGTGCTCACCTGGGTGCTGGACGACGACGGCCCGCCGATCGAAGACGCCCTGCCGACGTTGCGCGCGCTCCTCCGCCGGAGCGTCGGCGCACCCACTGATACGGGAGTGGAGCAATGATGACGCATGTCGATGAATCAGTCGGTCTGGCGCGTCTGACCCTTCTCTGTGATTCCGCGCACGCGGCCGCGTTGCGGCATGGCCGTCCGGTTCTCGCCAGCCTGACGGACGATATGCCGACGCTCGATCCGCTCGCCTTCTTCGCGGCAGCGGCATCGTTTGATGAACGGGCGCTCTGGTTGCAGCCGTCGGCGGATTTTGCGCTGGTCGCGGCTGGTGCTGCGTGGGTGAGTAACGCCACCGGTCCCGAACGATTCGGCGTGGTGCGCTCCGCCTGGCACGGCTTGCTGGTTGATGCGCTGGTCGACGGCACGGGCGGACCATGCCTGCTCGGCGGCTTCGCCTTCGATCCGGAGCGACCGTCCGAGGGGCAATGGCAGGGGTTTGGTGATGCGCGCTTTGTGTTGCCGCGTATCATGCTTGCGCGTGACGCCGCGGGCTGCCACATCACGCTGAATGTGTTGCTCCAACCCGGGAGCGATCCCCAGGCTGAGAGCCGGGCGCTGATGGATGAGCGCGAGCGGTTGCTGGCGCGGCTGGCCGGCGGCCGTGGGTCGGTTCAGACAGCCAGCGAACTCGAGTCGGCCGAAGTGCTCCCGGCCGCTGCGTGGCAGGCGATCGTCGCGGGCGCGTCCGCCGCGGTTCGCGCCGGTGACCTGCGCAAGGTCGTGCTGGCGCGCGAAATTCGGTTGCAGGCTGAACGCGCCTTCGATATCGACGCCGCGCTCCACCGGCTCGCGAGCGCCTATCCGACCTGTACGATCTTCGCGATCTCGCACGGCGAACGCACCTTCCTCGGGGCGACGCCGGAGCGGCTGGTGCGCTACGCCGCCGGTGAACTGCGCACCGCCTGTCTGGCCGGTTCGGAGCGACGTGGCGCGACGGCCGAGGAGGACCGGCTGCTTGGCGAGGGGTTGCTACTGAGCGTCAAGAATCGGGAAGAGCACGCCGTTGTCGTGCGGTCGCTGCGTGAACGCCTGTCCGGCCTGTGCGACGAACTGATCATGCCCGATACGCCGGAACTGCTCAGCGTCTCGAATGTTCACCATCTCTATACGCCGGTGATCGCGCGGCCGCGGGCCGGGGTCGGCCTGCTCGATGCCGTCGAGCGTCTGCATCCGACGCCGGCAGTCGGCGGCGATCCGGGGCCGGAGGCGCTCGCGTACATCCGCGCGCACGAGCGGCTCGATCGCGGCTGGTACGCCGCACCGGTCGGCTGGCTTGGGCACGACGGGGCCGGTGAATTCGCGGTCGGGCTCCGCTCGGGGCTGGTCGCGGGCCGGTGCGCCTCGCTCTTCGCCGGCTGCGGGATCATGGGTGACTCTGATCCGTCGCGTGAGTATGCCGAGTCGTGGCTCAAGTTCCGGCCGATGCTGGCGGCGCTGGGTGGTGTGACGCGATGAAACCGGAGCAGACGATCTACGCCTACATTGGGGCCTTCATTGACGAACTCGCGCGTGCCGGGGTACGCAACGTCTGCCTGGCGCCCGGTTCGCGCTCGACGCCTCTCGCCTTGATGCTGGCCCGGCATCCAGGGATCAAGCTCTGGTTGCAGCTGGACGAGCGCTCGACCGCTTTCTTCGCGCTCGGTATGGCCAAGGCGAGCCGGCAACCGGTCGCCATCCTTTGCTCATCGGGCACCGCCACCGCCAATTTCTTCCCAGCGGTCGTTGAGGCGCGCGTTGGACGCGTACCGCTGATCGTCTTGACGGCCGATCGCCCACCCGAGCTGCGCGATGTCGGCGCGCCGCAGACGATCGATCAGCTGCGGCTGTACGGCGCGTACCCGAAGTGGTCGGTCGAAGTCGCCGTACCGGAAGCCACGCCGAATCTCCTCCGCTATGCGCGCACGCTGGCCGGCCGCGCCGCCGCGACCGCGCTGGCCGAACCAGCCGGGCCGGTGCATTTGAACTTCCCGTTCCGCGAGCCGCTCGTGCCATTGCCGCCGGACGATCAAACCGGATACGGGATCGAGCGGACCGGTGCCGCGCCGTACGTCGCTGCCAGTTCGGCGCCGCGTGTGCCGGATGATGCGTCGCTCGCTGCGCTGGCGGATGAACTGACGCGGGCCAGGCGCGGCATCATCATCTGCGGACCGCAGTTCGACGCGGCACTGGCCGAGCCGGTCGCGCGCCTGGCGAGCGCGCTCGGCATGCCGCTGCTGGCCGATCCGCTCTCGCTCGTCCGCTGCGGTCCGCATCCGCGTGCGGCGGTCATCGACAGCTACGACGCCTTTTTGCGTGATGACCGCGTCTGCGAGCAATTGCGCCCCGACGTCGTGCTTCGTTTCGGGGCGATGCCGACCTCCAAGCCGGTGCTGCTCTATCTGGAGCGTTTCCCGGAGGCGCGGCATATTGTTGTCGGTGCCGGTTGGGAAGACCCGACGCTGCTGGCGGCGCGCATGATCGACGCCGATCCGACGCGGACCTGTGAGGCGCTGCTGGACCGGATTGCATCACCGGGATTCAGCGATTGGCTGGACCACTGGCGGCGCGTCGATCGTACGACCCGCGCGGCGATCGTCGCGGAGTTGGCGGCCATTGATGAGCCGTTCGAGGGTCGAGTCTTCACCGATCTGGCCGAACTACTGCCGGATAACACCACTCTCTGGGCCAGCAGCAGCATGCCGGTCCGCGATCTGGACACGTTTTTTCCTGCCTCGGAGCGCGCGATTCGATTTCTCTCGAACCGGGGCGCCAACGGCATCGACGGCGTTATCTCCAGCGCACTCGGCGCGAGTACGGTGAGCGCCGGACCGACCGTGCTCGCCATCGGCGACATCGCCTTCTATCACGACATGAACGGGCTGCTCGCCGCCAAACTCCACCAGCTGAACGTGACGATCGTGCTGCTCAATAACGACGGCGGCGGCATCTTTTCCTTCTTGCCGCAGGCCGGGCATCCGGAGCATTTCGAGGCGCTCTTCGGCACACCGCACGGCCTCGATTTCCGGCAGGCAGCCGCGCTCTACGA
>CALAGB010000262.1 GCA_937891245.1 uncultured Thermomicrobiales bacterium
CGATGGACAGCCAGCCGGTCGAATTGACCGCCAAGGAGTTCGATCTGCTTTGGTTTCTCATGCGACACGCTGGCCAGGTCTTCACTCGTGCGCAGCTGCTTGATCAGGTTTGGGATTACGATTACTTCGGTGACGAAAGTACCGTTACCGTCCATATCCACCGGTTGCGGACGAAAATCGAACCCGATCCGATGCGGCCACGCTTTCTGAAAACGGTGTGGGGTGTTGGCTACAAGCTCGAAGTCTGACGACGGGACGACCGGCGCGATTCGCCACCTGCTGGGGGCGGTCATGCCGTTGCTGCTGCCGCCGCTGGTAACGCTCGCGTTCGTACTCGTACTGGCTCATCACTACCTGGCAGCCGGTCGATCCGACCTGCTGGTGCTCGCGCTGACGTTGGCGGTTTCGGGGCTTGTTGCCTGGATTCTCGGGACGATTGGCCTCGCGATCTTGCGAGCCGGTCACTGGGGCGACCTCTGGACCAAGGTGTTCATCCCGGCGATGATCGGCGTGTTGACGGCGCTCGTGAGCATTATCGTCACCGCGCGCCTCATGTTCATCTCATCGCACGACCTGATTCTGCTTACCTTGCTTCTCATCTTCAGCCTGGCGGTATCCGTTCCGTTCGCCATGCTTGCCGCGCGGATGCTGGCCAACCGCGTCGCCATCTTCGGACGCGCGGCGCAAGCGATGTCCGAGGGGCGGCTCGATACGCGCGTGCCGGTCGACGGTTCTGATGAACTCGACCGCCTGGCGCTGCTCTTTAATCAGATGGCGATGCGTCTGGAAGAGGCGAGCCAGCAACAGATCGAGGCAGAAGATGCGCGCCGGCAGCTGATCGTCGCGATTTCGCACGACCTGCGCACGCCGCTTTCTTCCATTCAGGCGATGGTCGAAGCGATCGAGGACGAGGTGGTCGATGGCGAGACGGCGCGCTACTACCTCAGTCAGATTCTCGTCGAAACGCGCGGCCTGGGCCTACTGATCAACGATCTTTTCGAACTCGCTCAGATCGACGCAGGCGCGCTTCGTTTACACATCGAACGAAATCGGGCGGCGATGCTGGTCGCCGACGCCCTCGACACCATGCAACCGAAAGCCGAACAGAAGGCGATCACCTTACGGTGCCTTGGCGAGAACGAAGATTATGTCGTTCTGGCGGACAGTTCGCAGATTCAGCGCGTCTTCTACAACTTGATCGAAAACGCGCTTCGACATACGCCGAACGGTGGCGGGGTGGTGCTCAATGTGAGTGATGCCGGCCCGGACGTCGTCTTTACGATTGAGGATACGGGGCCAGGGATCGATCCCGACGACCGGCCGCACGTCTTCGAGCGTTTCTATCGCGCCGATCGGTCGCGCCACACCGACGGCGGGGCCGGACTTGGCCTGGCGATCGCGCGCGGCATCGTCGAAGCGCACGGCGGACGCATCTGGACCGACGATTCACAAACCGGCGCCCGCTTTTCCTTCTCCCTGCCGAAGGTCGCGGATTAGCGGAGGGGGGCGCGACGGCCCCCCTCCGCTAATCCGCTCAGTCCGCGGTGGGCTCGCGGGACGGGGCAAGCGTGCCGGCCGTCTCTTCGGTGAGGTTGACCTCGACGGCTGGTGGCGCGCCTTCCATCATGGCCGCACCCGCGTGATCGGTGAGACTCTTGCGCAGCGGGATCTCCTTCAAGAAGACGGTTACCGCCAGCGACAGGAGCATGAAAACCATGCCGATGATGAAGAGATCGGTGATGGCGACCGACAGCGCGTCGCGAACCGTCATGATGACCTGGTTGTACAGCTGATCGCCCTGCGCTCCGAAGGCGGCAAAACTTTGCTTGACCTGCGCGACGACGTCGGGTGAAAGAATCAGCTGCGGGTTGTTGAGCGCGGAGAGCTGTTCCTTCGGCACCGTGTTGGTGACATCGGCCGGCAGCTTGGCGTTGAACTCCGAACGGAACTGGCTGTTCATCAGCGAACCGAGAATCGCCACGCCGATTGTGCCGCCGATATTGCGGAAGAACTGCAAGCTTGCCGTCACCTCACCCAGCTGGCGAACCGAGAACGCGTTCTGCACCACGATGGTAAATACGCTCATCGTCGCGCCGATACCGAGTCCGGTGATGATCATATTGCGGATCAGTGCTCCGTTGGATGTATCGACCCCCATCTGGGAGAAGAGGAACATACCAACCGAACCGATCACCAAACTGACGAGTAGAATGCCCTTATAGCGACCGGTGCGTGACATGATCTGACCGCCGACGATGCTGCTGACCATGAAGCCGAGCATCATCGGAGTGAGGATCGCGCCGGAGTTCGTCGCGCTTTCGCCCATCACCCCCTGGACGTAGAGCGGGAGGTACATGATCGCGCCGAACATGCCGCCCGCGATCAGGAATGAGGCGACGTTCGATACCGCGAAGGTGCGATCTTTGAAGAGTCGCGGGCTGATGATCGGCTCGGCGGCGCGCAGCTCGATCATCAAGAAGACGCCGATCATCACGATCGAGAAGAGCAGCATGCTGACGATCTGCGGCGAACCCCAGGCGTATTTATCGCCCGCCCAGGAAAAGGCGAGCAGCATCGGCACCGTGGCCGCGATCAGTGTCGTCGCACCGTAATAATCGACCGTGTGGCTGTGAGATGACTTGATCTTCGGCAGTCCGAAGATGGCCGTGGCGATGGCGATCGCGCCAACCGGCATATTCACGTAGAACACCCAGCGCCAGCCGAGGTTATCGGTCAGCCAGCCGCCGAGCGTGGGACCGACGATCGAGGCGAGACCAAAGACGCCGGAGGTCAGCCCCTGCCATTTTCCGCGCTCGGATGGCGGAAAGACATCACCGATGATCGCGAAGGCGATCGGCATCATGGCTCCGGCACCGAGCCCCTGAATCGAACGGAAGATAATGAGCTGATCCATGCTCTGCGACATGCCCGAGAGCGCGGAGCCAACCAGGAAGAGGACCATACCACCGATGAAAAATCCGCGTCGGCCGTAAATATCCGACAACTTACCGTAGATCGGCACCGTCACCGTTGAAGCGAGCATGTAGGCGGTGAAGACCCAGGCGTAGTGTGAGAGGCCACCGAGATCGGCGACAACCTTCGGCATCGCCGTGCCGACGATCGTCTGATCGAGCGCCGCCAGCAGGATACCGAGCATCACACTGGCGACAACCGGAATAATCACGCGAATGTTGACCGGTTCGACGACCTCCGCCGAGGCGTCTGCCGTCAACGCTTTCTTCTTTGCCATTAAACCCCTAGGTTCCCTTCGCATACTGGCTAGCGCGCCTCAACGACATCGGCGACGTCGTTTGGCGCGACAATCGACGGCTCACAGGCGAACACCATGAGCCCATTCAGTCCCGTAACCAGCGACGAAATCGTCTCTTCGTCAAGCGCTTCGAGCCAACCACGGAGAACATCGTGACCGCCATGACGCAGCCGGTCGACGAGTTGGCTGCCGCTGGCTGTGGTTGACGCCAGCGTACGCCGACGATCGGCCGGATCTTCGGTCCGTTCGACGTAGCCGCCCTGCACCAGGCGATCGACCAGGTGGCTGGCAGTCGGCAGCGAAATGCCGAGCTTCTCGCCGGTTTGGCCGATCGTCGCGGGGCCGCCATATTCGAGCGTGAAGAGCGTCTTGAGTTGCGCCATCGTCAGATCGAGTTCCATCCAGTCCGGTTCGGCGCATTTGCGCAACGAACGTAAGATCGCGTCGAATGCCTCCATAACCGTGTTAACTCTGGTTGCGTCGCTTGTCATCGACCGCGTTCCTTTCCTCATAACGCCTGATGATAGCATAATAGTTCGATGACGTCAATGTATTCGACCTTGTCGAGCAGCTTCATGAGGTCGATCCGAAATTGGGTGTGACAGAATGGAACCTTTTTGGCAATCGCGACGTATAGATAAGTAGAGAGGCGGGTCCCCCGAGTGCCGGCCTCTCGAAGCCCAAACGATATGGAGCGATTCCCGCTCCGCCCCTCCCCTTCCCGCGAAGATCGGGCCGTCCGGCCCGGTCTTCGTTCGTTTGGCAGCCTTCCACACCGACCGGCATACTTGCAGCAAAGACGCAACGCTGTTAATATGGAGCCGGCAGGGTGTACGTACAGTCAGAGTATACCGGCCGCTGGACGAGACCGGGGGAGCGTTCGCGCGATGCAACCGAACCAGATCTGGCAGGCGACCCTCGGGGAGTTGGAAGGCCAACTCTCGCGGGCGAACTTTGACACCTGGCTGCGCAACACGCAGTTGACGCAGTGGGATGGCGAACAGGCGACGATCGGTGCATCGAACACGTTCGCCGTCGATCAGCTGCGCAACAAATTTGCTGCCCAGATCCAACAGGCGCTCTCCAGCATCATCGGCCATCCGGTCGCCGTGCACTTCGCGGTCGTCACCAGCGAACATCCCGCCCGAACTAAAACGAAGGCAACCCGCCAAACGGCACAGCATCGCGGGCAGGCAACGGCTCTGGCGACCGAGGATCCGATCGCCCCGGTTGTCGAGTCCCAGCAGCTGGAACTAACGAGCACGCCGGAGAATGGTCTGAACCCGCGATACGTGTTCGAAAAGTTCGTCATCGGCGCCAACAACCGGCTGGCGCATGCCGCCGCGCTGGCAGTTGCCGACAAGCCGGCCGGACAATTCAACCCGCTCTTCATTTACGGCGGTGTCGGACTCGGCAAGACACACCTGCTTCATGCGATCGGACATCGCGCGCTGTCGCGCGATCCCAACCTGCTGGTGCGTTACGTCTCTTCCGAAACGTTCACCAACGATATGGTCAATGCCATCCGCCAGAACCGGAACGAGGAGTTCCGCGGGCGCTATCGCAGCATCGATATTCTGATGATCGACGATATCCAGTTTCTGGCGGGGAAAGAGGGCACGCAGGAGGAGTTCTTCCACACCTTCAATGCCCTGCATCAGGCGGGAAAGCAGATCATTATCAGCAGTGACCGCCCGCCGAAGGCGATCCCAACGCTGACCGATCGCCTCCGCTCGCGCTTCGAAGGCGGACTGCTGGCCGATATTCAGCCGCCCGATCTGGAGACGCGCGAGGCGATTCTGGCCGAAAAGGGACGCGAGCTGAACATCGGAGTGCCGAGCGATGTGCTCGAATACGTCGCGCGCAAGGTGCAGAGCAACATTCGCGAGCTGGAAGGCGCGCTCAATAAGATCATCGCCCTGGCGCAGCTTTACCAGCGACCGATCACGCTCGAACTGACGGTGCAGGCGCTCAGCGATGCGCTCCTGGAGCAGCGCCGAAGGCTCATCACACCGGACCGGGTGATCGACACGGTATCGAGCTATTTCAAGGTGTCGCACCTCGAGATGATCGGCAAGGGACGCGGCAAGTCGATCGTGTTGCCGCGCCAGGTCGCGATGCTGCTGCTCCGTGAAGAAACCGACTCGTCGCTGGTCCAGATCGGCCAGCTACTCGGCGGGCGCGATCATTCCACGATCATGCACGGTATCGAGAAGATGGAACGGCTGGTTGAAAGCGACTCACACCTGCGTGGTGATATCCTGACGATCCGCGAGCAGCTGTACGCGGATAACGCGTAGGGCCCTTACCTCCTGTGTCCTTGTCCTGTTCCGGGCGAGAGGGAGACGATCAGTAGAAACTTGAGAGGATTCTGGATGGGTTTGGAGTGGCGGACGGTTGACGCCTTTATCGAGATTCCACGAGGCAGCCGCAATAAGTACGAACTGGACGAAACAACCGGGCGCTTGCGGCTCGACCGTGTGCTCTTCTCGTCGGTCCACTACCCGACCGACTACGGCTTCGTGCCCGAAACGATCGCGCCGGACGGCGATCACCTCGACATTCTGGTGATCACCCATGAGCCAACCTTTCCCGGCTGTTGGGTCGAGGCACGACCGATCGGCGGGCTCGACATGGTCGACGAAAAGGGGAGCGATTTCAAA
>CALAGB010000263.1 GCA_937891245.1 uncultured Thermomicrobiales bacterium
GCCGGGTCCGCGGTGATCCCGGCACGAGCGTACGTCTGGTAACAGGCGTGATCCAACACGGCCCGCTCCTGGGTCGAGAGTCCCTCACGCGGCTCGGCCAGCATGACTTCCAGCAGCCCGATCAGCGCCGCGACCTGCTCGGCCAGAGGGTCGACGCGCTCGTCGTCGGATACCGGTGGAAGATCGAAGGGGTTGAGGTGTTGTTCCGATGAGCTTGCCAGTCGGATCGATTGCCCGCCGACCGCAGTCGCCAGCGTCTGGTACTCATCTTCTGGATCGATGACCAGGAACTCGGTGCCCGCCAGCAGACAGCGCAAGGCCAGCAACTTGGTGAAGTAGCTCTTGCCGGCGCCCGACTTGGCGAACACGACCAGGTTGGCGTTTTCGAGGCTGGCATCGAACGGATCAAGGATGACCGGCGTATGACTCGGATTGGCAATGCCATAAAGAATTCCGTGCTCCATCGTGAGGGTGTTCGCCGCGAACGGGAACATCATCGCGAGCGAAGAGGTGTCGAGGTTGCGTGACCGGAGGAGTCGATCTTGCCCTGCAGGCAGGCACGCGTGAAAGCCAACGTCTTGTTCCAACAGCGCGATGCGTGACTGCGCCAACATCCCGCCCAGCAACCCCTCCACTCGCCGGGTGAGCGTATCGAGCTCGACCAGCGTGTCGGCACGCAGCAGGAGATAGAGACTCACCGCGAAGATGCGTTCCTCGCCACGCTGCAGGGCATCGCGCAGCCGCTCGGTGTCTTCGTAGGCGATCTCCCGCTCCGGGTCGGCAAGCCGGCCGCCGCGCGCGGCGAGCAGGCGTGAGGAGTGGAGTTGCACCAACTTGTGTGAGAGCGCCGAGAGCATCTGACTCGTCTCGAGCGGGTGGAGATGGACGCTCAGTTCCATTGGTAGATCTGTATTCAGCAACTGGTTGAGCCAGCCTGGGCGGACGCTGCGCGGATACCCGGTCACCACCAGCGTTCGGACGTACTGGTTGTCCAGGCGCAGGTGATCACGTGCGACTTCGACGGCGGACGGCGCGACGAGATCCGCGACCGTGCGGCTGCCTTGAGCGAAGCCCCGCGAATCCGACACTGGACCTCGCCGGGATCGCGGCGCCTGTTGACGGCGTGTTCGCTTGGCCATCAGACATTCCTCTCCTTAGCCCGTCGGGACTGCACGACGGAGGTGGTCGTGTGAAGAAGCTCATGCGACGGGATTCGTGATTGCACGTGAGAAGCACGCCAGCAGTCGGCGAACAATTGGAGCAGTTCGGGGTTGCCCAGCCGGCGCACGGTGAGGCCGCAACGCCCCAGTCCGCGACTCACTTCCTCGCAACGATCGAGTAGCTGCCACTGAACCGTGTCAGAGGTGTTTTCCCCCGCCTGCCGACGGAAGCGCCGACGCGAGCGCAGAGTCTGGGCGTCATCGCCAGCCGGAATAACGACGTAGCAGTGGCGGTCCAGCAGCGTTCGCTCCCGCGTCAGCTTGCGCAGGAACAGGCTGTGATCGCGCGCGAGGTCGGCGAGGGCCGGCGGGAGTCGTTGGATTCGGCTGTCCAGGTCGATGGCGAGCTGCGTCACGTCGATCGGAACGGCTCGGAGAACGATTTGGAGCGGGAACGTCAGGCTGTTGAGGAAGGCGGCAAAGCCGGCGACCAATGCTCCGTGCTCGTCGACGCCCTGATGGGCAAAGTCCACGCCGCTGACCTCGACCACTGCCCGCCCCGAACCTCCCATGAAAAAGATCACGTCATTGTCGATGCGATCGATCTGGATATGGACGTCCTGAATCGATGCGTGAGTCTTCATGCGGTTACCTCCCACCGGATCCGAGGTGACAACTCGAGCCAACCCGTCTCTGCTGCATTTGGCTCGTTGACGTCGATCTCGCGTGGCCGCCAGACGCTGGCCTTGGGAAGGGTGATATAGTGCATGGCAACGAAGGCCCACTCCTCCAGACCACGGCCATAGGGGCGGACAAAGGCGGTCGCCGCCGCGAGCACTATGCAGACGACGGCAAGTCCGATCCGTAGCGCCATCGGCAGAGCCGGCCACTGATTCCAGAGGCCGTAGCCACTCGATGCTCCGGCGATGAGCACCATGACCTGCCGGGCAGTCAGGCCATAGAAGGCCTTGTCTTCCACGTTGAGATGCGTCGGGATCTCGTGACGCCGGTCATCCATTGGAGCGTTTTCCCTTCTATCCTCCGGTCCCGAGCGACGACTGAATCAGGCCCGCGAGGACTCGCGCCGAAAGGACGATCGCCAAACCCGCGAGTGCATTGACCATAGCCGACTTGCCGCGCTCCATTTGATGTGGATTGCCGGCGGCGCTCATATAGATGAAGGCTCCCCACATGAGGAAGAAAGCAGCAACAGTCACGCCGACACCCAGGCCGATGTTCAGAAGATTGGTGAAGAGGTTGTTGATCGCGTCCAATAGGCACCTCCCATGCGCCTGCTCGGTCCTCTTGCCAACAGCGGTTGATCACGGGAGGAGCGCGAGGTGAGCGTGTCATGGCGTGCTCCGTACCCGTCCAGCGCCGGCGTAGTGCGACAGCCAATAACCGGCGAAGACCGGCATTTCGCGCACGACATCGCCTTCTTGCGGCG
>CALAGB010000264.1 GCA_937891245.1 uncultured Thermomicrobiales bacterium
CCCTGGAAAGGGCGGGGGAGCGTCGTTCTGAACGTCCCACCGCCGATCAGATCGCGTACAATCGTTCCGCTCGCGCCGGTCGATACGACCTCGAAATCGATCCCTTCGCGAATATGGGCGAGCGGCGCACCAACCTCGGTGGCTTCGTTCGCGATCACCTCAAACGCATCCGGCTTGTTGACCGTCGTGACGGCTGGCCGGCCGGCTTTGATGATGCCCGCCTTGTGCCAGGCGATCTCCGGAATGGTGCCGCCGAGCGTCCGAGTGTGATCGAGCCCGATCGACGTGATCACGGCGACATCGGACAGAAGCACATTCGTCAGATCGAAGCGCCCACCAGCGCCGACCTCGATGACGGCCCAATCGAGCGCCTCGCGTGCGAACGAGAAAAACGTGAGCGCGACCCAGAATTCACCATAGGTGAGTCTCGGTCTGCCCTGTGCCTCCCAACGGGTGATCTCGGCATCGAGCGCCGCCACGTGTCCGGCGAACCGTTCGGCCGGCATCAAGCGGCCATTGAGTTGTAATTTCTCGGTTTCCACCTGGAGATACGGCGAGACGTGCAAACCGGTGTGATAACCGGCCGCATGCAGGATTCCGGCGATCAAGGCCGAGGTCGAGCCTTTGCCGGAGGTTCCGGCGACATGCACCGAGCGATAGGCCTGCTGCGGATCGCCGATGAACGCCAGAAATTGCCGTAAGCGATCAAGCCGCGCCAGCGCGCGTGCCCGAATCTCTTCGGCCGATGCCCCCTGACGCGGGCTTGGCGGTCCCTGAATCAAGTTCGAAATGTAGCGCGACGCCCAGTGATACTTGGCCAGCGCGGTCTCGGCGACCATATCGGCTGTCGCTCCTGTTGCCTACAACTCCCAGTCCCAATACAAACTCGCAAATTGTATCAGCCGTCCCGTCTTACCGACGCAGATCACATACCAGGTTCGGTGGCTTGGGGGGCGAGATGCTGGAGCGTCGGTGGACGCCTTCACACCCGATCGCCGCTCGGGATTCGAAATCCCTCTCGGATTGAGTCAGGTTCTCCTCAGTCTCCCGCAGGGGACTTCGTCTACGGAGCCCGGGACCTCCGTCCCGGTATAAGCGACCACCTCTCAGTCCACCAGTTCTGGCTCATCACCACCGCCTGTCGTATCCTCAGGTTCAGTGCGTACCTCGCCGGATGCAAATGGAGCAAATTCCTGTGGCAACCACGCAGTTCAGCCTCGAGCCGGTGACACCGTTCCGGCTCGATCTCACCGTCTGGGTGTTGAAACGTCGCCCGGACTACATCGTCGACCAATGGGATGGGGAAACGTATCAGCGTACGCTGCTCGTTGACGATCTGCCACTGGCGATCGCCGTACGGCAGCCAAGTGAAGCGCGCCTCGAGGTCACACTCAGTGGTTCCGAGGCGGCCGTCGGGCGACGCGACCTCGCCCAGCCGATCATCGAGCACCTGCTCGGCACGAACGTCGATCTGTCCGGCTATTACGCGTTCGCGGAGGATGATGACATGCTCCGCCCGCTGGTCCGCCGCTTTGCCGGGTTCAAGCCGCCACGCTATCCGACGCTCTTCGAGTGTCTGACCAACGCCATCGCTTGTCAGCAAGTGACGCTTACGTTTGGACTTCAGGTGGTCTCACGGCTCGTCGAAAGTTACGGCCGACCGCTCGAAACCGAAGGGGGCGTGTCGCGCGCCTTCCCCGCTCCGGCCGAGATCGTCGAGGCCGATCCGGATCATCTCCGTGAGATCGGCTTCAGCCGCCAGAAGGCGCGCGCCTTGATCGAACTGGCGCAGGGCCTGGAAAGCGGCGTCATCGACTTCTCGAATCTCAACCAACTGGACGATGAAGGCGCCGTGCGGACGCTGAGTGCGCTGCGCGGGGTCGGACGTTGGACCGCTGAGTACGCGTTATTGCGCGGGCTTGGTCGCCTGCACATCTTCCCCGGTGATGATGTCGGCGCACGCAACACATTGCGCACCTGGACCGGCCAGGAGGCGAAGCTCGACTACGACGCGGTCCACGCCACGCTCGCCGATTGGGAGCCGTACGCCGGACTCCTCTATTTCCAAATGCTCTTGCTCGGTCTGGAAAAGAAGGGGCGCGTCAGCGTCGAGTAATCCGTTGCTAATCCCCAGGCGCGGGTCGCTTGATGGTCGACGGGACGGCGCGGCTCGAATGCGGATGGCGCGCCAGGTAGAAGAAGCCAAGGGCAACGCCGATGCCACAGAGGCTCGCCATCGTCAGCACGGCGATCGTCACACTGTACGTCTCACCGAGCCAGCCGATCAGGAAATTGCCGAGCGGCGCCGTACCCATGTTCAAGAAGATATAGATGCTCATGACGCGCCCGCGCAGCTCGCCCGGTGCGAAGAGTTGCAGGCGCGAATTGGCCGTCGCCGTGAAGGAAATGCTGGAGAAGCCGAGCACGATCAGAATGAGGATCGTCAAGAGATAGACATGCGAGATCGCTAAGAGTCCCAGGAGCACGGCAAAGCCGACCGAGGCGACCAGCAAGACTTTCTCACTCGGACGACTCATGTACGCCATGCTGAGCGCCGCACAGAGTGAGCCGAAGCCCATGGCCGTGAGCAGGCTACCAAAGCCGAGCGCGCCAGTATCGATGACGTACTTGGCGATCAGCGGCAGGATCGTCGTGAAGTTGTAGCCGAAGGTGCCGATGAAGGCCATGATGATCAGCACGACCGCCACATCCGGCGTGCGCGTGGCGTAGCGAATCCCCTCGGCAATCCGTGCGAGGACAGGGCCGTGCGTCGGCATCGGCACATCATGGAACTCGGACGGCCGCATCAGCAAGAGGCAGATAATCACCGCAAGATAGCTCACGGCATCGAGGAAGAACGGAACCGAGATACTGAACCAGGCGATCAACGCACCACCGATCGCCGGACCGATGATACGCGCTGTGTTAAACAGGCTCGAATTGAGCGCGATCGCGTTCGGCAGGCTTTCCGTACCGACCATTTCGCTGACGAACGCCTGACGCGTCGGGTTATCGAAGGCTGAGGCGAACCCCAGGATCATCGCCAGCACGTAGATATGCCAGATTTGAATGACGCCGGAGAACACGAGCAACGCCAGCACGAGCGATTGTGTCGCCATCACCGATTGGGTAACGACGAGGAGTCGCCGTTTCGGGAAGCGGTCGGCGAAGACGCCACCGAAGAGGGAGAGACAGGTCAGCGGCAAAAATTGCAGCGTACCAACCAGACCAAGGGCGAAGGCAGAATTGGTGATCTGGAGTACCAGCCACGCCTGGGCGATACGCGACACCCAGGTGCCGATCGACGATAGGAGCTGGCCAATAAAATAGAGACGATAGTTACGATTGCTGAAGGATGTGAAGGTGCGCTTAATCGATTGAACGCCGGGGAACGCTCGTCGCGCCACGGTTGCTAACTCACTCGCCGGATCGGAACTCGACTCGTTGGCCATACCTACTCCTGTGCGGACGCCTACTACCTGGTTAACTGACGGCCGCGTCGAACGGTTCCAGCGTCTGAGCGCCGCTACTCGTCTCCGCAAGTACCAACACGCGCTCCACCAGTCGCTGCAATTCATCACGATCTTCGGCGCGCAGCGGCGCCAGCAGATCCGCCACAGCCTGGCGTCGACGCCGACGCCAGCTTTCGACTTTGGCGTTCCCCGCCTCGGTCAGGCTTACCTCGACGACCCGTTCGTCGTTCGCCCGGCGTGACCTGGTGACCCATCCCGCAAGTTCCAGGCGCTTGCATGCCGTTGTCGCGGAGCTTTGCGATACGCCAAGCGCCGTCGCCACTTCGCTGATCGTCAGTTTGCCGCGTCGCCGCAACTGATGCAGCAACCACGATTGCTGCGGGGTTACCTCGTTCTCGCGGATCGAATAGGACATGTTGCGCAGCCAGCGCCAGAGGTCGAAGAGATCCTCGACGAGCTGATCGCTCTCCACCGATCACTTCCTTTCACAATCAATGTTATTTACGATCAATAGAGGTGTCAAGGTGAAAGGCGGAGGCTGGCTCTCGGCCGGAAACTGCTCTACAGTAGGCCGAACGACCCACGACAAACGACGAAAGGGAGGCGGACATGGACGAACTGGTACAAACGCTCAACCAGATGTGTGATGAACAGCCGTTTCATACCGGCTGGTATCTGAAAGATCTCAAGAGCGGGCAAGAGGCCAATCGGCACGGCGATCTGGTCGGCCCGTCGGCCAGCACGCGCAAGATCTCGATCTTGATGACGGCACTCAAGGAGATCCACGAGGGACGGCTCACGTTCGAGCAGCCGCTAACCCCCGACCCGAAATACCAGCACAACAACTCCGGGTGCTTCCGCTTCTTCCAACCCCACTTCACCCTGCCGCTCGCCGATCATCTGACGATGATGATTATCGTGAGCGACAACGTCAGCACCGGCATGCTGGTCGACATGATCGGCGTCGATACGATCAACGCCTA
>CALAGB010000265.1 GCA_937891245.1 uncultured Thermomicrobiales bacterium
GTATCTCCTCGAAAATGCCGACATCCGGCCGGCCGGCGATCAGCCGCTGCCCCGGGTGCGGGCGCTCTTCGTGATGTACCTTCTCGGTTGGTTCGCCAACTGCCTGGTTCCGGCCAAACTTGGTGACGCCTATCGAGGCTATCTCCTCAAGCGACGCTATGGCGTTTCGTTCGGGGCCACGCTCGGTACGATTTTCGCCGAACGACTGGCCGATCTGATGACGCTCGGCATCGTGCTCGTCGCTTCCGGCTTTCTCGTCTTCGGGCGTCATATGCCGTCGAGCGTGTCGGCGTGGATGTTCGTGGCAATCGGGCTGGCAGCGTTGCTCCTCATCGGCGTCCTGTTTATCGTGCGTTGGGGCCATATCCTCCGTCAGGTCGTGCCACACCGCGTGCGGCATCACTACGTGCGACTCGAAGAGGGGATACTCGGCTCGTTCGGACGCATCCCCACGCTACTCGCGTTGACTGCTATCATCTGGTCGCTGGAAGGCGTGCGGTTCTATTTTGTCGCGCATTCGGTAATGGGTGATTTCAGCTTCAGCGCAGCGCTCTTCGTGGCGCTTCTGGCAAGCTTGCTGACTGTTGTGCCGTTGACGCCGGCAGGACTCGGATTTGTCGAACTCGGAGTCGTCGGCATGCTGACGGTGCTCGGCATTCAACAGCAAACGGCTGCCTCGCTGGCTCTACTCGATCGAGTCGTCGCCTACTGGAGCGTCATCGTCGTCGGCGCCATCGTCTATCCGCTCGCGCGTTGGGCCTGGCGGTAAGGAATCAGATGCGCATCGCTTTCGACTACACGTCTGCCATTTATCAGCGGGCCGGTGTCGGCCGGTACACTCGGAGTCTGGCAGCCGAACTCGATCCGCTGCTGACCACTGATGACGAATTCATCCTCTGGTATACGTCGAGGGCGCGCTCGCCGCTCTCGATTTCAGCGACCGGTGCCCACTATCACGGCACGTCGAAGCGCGTTCCGATCTCACCACGTGCCGCCGCAATCATTTGGCAACGATTGCGACTCGGGCTTCCTATCGACCGCTTGATCGGACGTCCCGATGTTCTGCATTCACCCGATTTTGTCGCGCCGCCGGTAAAGGCACCGATCATCGCGACGATTCACGACCTGAGCTATCTCGTCGTGCCGGAGTTCGCCCATCCGAGCCTGAAACGCTATCTGGAGGCGTCGGTACCGCGTACGCTGCGTCGCGCCTCACATGTAATCGCGGTGTCGGAGATGACGCGACAGGATATCATCGAGCGTTATCACGTCGAACCGTCGCGTGTTTCGACGATTTACAACGGCGTCGACGGTTGGTTTTACGAACCGGATCAAGCCGCCGTCGACCGCGCGATCGAGCACTTTGGGCTGCGACGCCCCTATTTCATCATCGTCGGAACCGTTGAACCACGGAAGAATCATCTCGCATTGCTCCACGCCTTTGCCCAACTCTATGAGAAGCGGAAGGATGTCTCGCTGGCAATCGCCGGTAGTCCAGGCTGGTTGTCCGAACCGATCATCGCCGAGATCGAGAAAGCTGCGATGTCTATGCCGGTGCGCTATCTCCGTTTCGTCGACGATACCTGGATTCCCGCGCTCTACGCCGGGAGTGTCGCGCTGGTAGCGCCGTCCTGGTACGAGGGATTCGGCCTGCCGGTGCTCGAAGCAATGGCTTGCGGCGCGGCCGTGATCACCAGCGACCGCGGTTCATTGCCGGAAGTCGCGGGCGGCAATGCGATCCTCGTGCCGCCCGGCGATATCGAGGAGCTGGCCGCCAGTATGGAGCGACTGCTCGATGACTCCAAACTCCGCAACGACCTGGTGCGACGTGGTCGCGAGCATGCCGCGTCGTTTAGCTGGCGTGCCGCCGCCGAGGAGCACGTTCGACTCTACCGTCAGGTCGCGGCGAAACCATGAATGACGAACGCAACGACCTTGCTCCAGAAGCCGAACCGGACGAGCGCCCGGAACCGTCCGCTCGCGCACGCGCCGACCTCGGATTGATCGGCTTGATCTTCTTGCTGCCGTTGGTGTTGATGTTCGTCACTTCGGTCGTCTGCATCGCGTTCGTGATCGCGCGCCATTGAATCCCCGCAACACGCTGCGGTCGCTGCGACCGGAATCGGACTAATCGATGATCGAACGTCTGCTAGATTCCGATTTGACGATCGGGTTGGCCATCGCATTCGGCGCCGTCTCCACCGTGTTCCTCCTTGTAATCGCCTGGGTCGGTATTCCATCCGTCGAACGGATCGCCGGGAACACTGTCCGGCGTATCCTCGCGAACAGCGCGGTACCGATTGGCGCCCAGCTCTTCAATCAGGCGGTCAACCTCGTTTTCGCGGTCTTTATGCTCCGCCTGCTCGGCGTCACTGGCAATGGGCAATATGTCGTGGCCACGACCGTCTGGCTCTACGCGAAGACGATTTCGGATTTCGGTCTTGGCGTGCTCGTGACGCGCGAAGTATCGCGAGATTCCGGTCAGGCCGGCGAACTCCTCGGCTCCTCGACCCTGTTACGACTCGTGATGTTGCTCGTGCTCACGCCACTCATTGGAATCTATGTTCTCTGGGGCACCCAGTGGTCGGATTTATCGCGGACGAGTGCGATTGCCATCCTCCTGCTGGTGATCACCATCGGGCCGAGCAGTTACACCGAGGCGATCAATTCGATCTTTAACGGTCGCGAACGGATGGAGTTCCCGGCGATCATCAACATCTTCACCAATCTCTGCCGCTTCGGCTTTGGCCTGGCGGCGCTCGTCGCCGGTTGGGGCGTGATCGGCCTCGCAAGTGTGGCGTTGATCAGTACCGTGCTTTCGGCCGGCGCCTTTCATCTTTCGGCACGCCACCTGAACGTTCGACCGCGCTGGCGCTTGAGTCGCGCGCAGGCACGCACGCTCATTCTCCTCTCGTGGCCACTGTTGCTCAACGCGCTCTTGCTCAACCTCTTCTTCCGAGCCGATGTCTTCGTCATCCAGGCATCCAAGGGGGACAGTGAGCTTGGCGTTTATGACGCCGCGTACAAGTTCATCAACATGCTCCCACTCATTCCCGCGTATTTCACCTTGGCGGTCTTCCCGCTCCTGTCGCGATATGCCGTCTCCAGCGCGGCCAAGCTGATGGACAGCTACCGACTGGCGGCCAAGCTACTCTTCATCGTTGCCTGGCCGATCACAATCGGCACGATGCTCCTCGCCCCCGATCTCATCCGCGTATTGGCAGGTGAGGCGTTTCTCCCGAACTCCGCCAATGCGCTGCGCATCCTCATCTGGTTTGCGCCAATCAGTTATGTCAATGGAATCACACAATACGTGCTGATCGCGGTCAACCGGCAACGCACCATCACGATTGCCTTCGCGGTCGGCGTCGCCTTCAATTTTTGCGCGAACCTGCTGCTTGTGCCGATCTATGGCTATGTCGCGGCGGCCGCGGTAACCGTCGCGACCGAGGCGGTCCTGTTCGTGCCGCTCGCGATCGCGGTCAAGCGGTATGTTGGAGCGTTCAACTGGATCGCCTTCGCGGTGCGCCCTTCCCTGGCAGCGGCCGCCATGGGAATCGTGGAATTGGTGACCCGCCGCTTCGATGTCATTCCAACGTTGATCGCCGGTCTGATCGTCTACTTCGTCGTGCTCATCTTGACCGGCGCCATCGGACGGCGCGAAGCCGAGATCGCTCGTATGTTGCTCGGGCGATCGGGACCGGCCGTTTCATCGCCGTAGTGCCAGCACCGGCTCAGCGAGGGAGCGCTCGAACGATGACCGACTGGTCGGCCTCGCTCCAATACGCAACACTCGCACCATCTGGACTCACCTCCCACTGATCATTCAGTACCCGACCGCCGAGATCAACCCGTTCCGCCACCGAGTCATCCCTGAGATCGATCCGGACGAGGATATCGTTCCCGCCGTCGCGCGGCGCGAGTTGGAGAAACCAGAGGTGCGACGCGTCACCGCCCCAGCGAAATGAACCGATCTCCCGCAGGTGGACTCGATCCGAGCCGTTCGTGTTCGCGATCCAAACGCCGTTCTGACCGCTGTCGCTGCTGAACGTCTCGAGATACGCCATGCGTGATCCATCGTTTGATCGTCGCAGCGCCTGAAGGAAGGTTCCGGTAACCACCACCCCATTCGCGCCGGTCGACGTATCGACCACCCAGATCCCCGGTCGCTCGCCGTTCGGTGCGCGCCCGAGCGCGATGACGTGCTGGCTGTCCGGCAGCCACTGAAGGGCCGAGGCTCTGAATTCGAGCACGGATTTCGCGTCGTTCCCGTCGATTCCGGCGCTCCAGAGCCGGACAGTACGTGGAACGAGCGAACTGGTTTGTCGTACGCCCATGTCCTCGAGCCAGGCGACCCGCTTCCCATCCGGCGATATCCAGGTCAACATGCCGCCATTGTCGATGGTCGAGATAATCGAGCCGTCCGGACTCCGTATCTCAGTGCGGTTGGTTTCTCGGTTGGGAACGGCAATCAGGCCGGTAGTCGACGGCAGACCGAAGTTTGGAGCCATGAACTGACGGGATCCCGTTGGCGGATCGATAATCCACGCGCCGGTCTCGCCCTGTCGTGGATCATCAAACACCAGCAGTCGTCGCGCATCGACCCAGCTGAATATCCCGCAGCAGTGCGCGACACGCGTTTCCACGAGCGTTGGTGTTGCCTGCGGTGTCGGTGTTGTTGACGCTGTCGGGGATTT
>CALAGB010000266.1 GCA_937891245.1 uncultured Thermomicrobiales bacterium
CCGGCTGCTGCAATCCGACCTGCCCGTACTTCGCGGAGGTGTAGTTGCGGAAATCCGCACCCTCATCGACGAAGCGCTCGCCGTTGGCGTTGATGATGAGGCCGAACGGGTAGCTGTGCTTCTGGAAGTTGTCACCGACGCGCAGGTCGCCGAACTCCGGCGCGTTGCGATCCCAGGCAACGGCGTGGCCGCCCGACCAGTTGCCGTACGGGAGCGCACCGGCTTCGAGTGCCATCTGGATGCCGTCGCCGGTGTTGTAGCGCGTGCCTCGGACCTTGGCCAGGTCCCAGCCGGGGCCGAGATAGCGCGTGCGCCACTCGGCATTCGCCTCGAAGCCGCCGCAGGCGAGCACGACCGCCTTCGCACGTACGGTCAGCTTTTTGCCACCCTGTCGCGCCACGACGCCCTGAATGACGCCGTCTTCTTCGATCAACGAGACAGCCCGAGTACTGTAATGCACCGGGATGTCATCGCGCTCGATCGCCTTGTTCAGATATTCAACGAGGCCGGGGCCGCCGCCGGTGACTTCGAGCGCCAGACCGCCCCAGAATTTGAAATGGCCATCGACCTTGAACGCCTGGCGACTATAGGACGGACCGAAGCGGACGCCCTTGGAGCGCATCCAGACCATCGTGTCGAAGCTGCGGTCGATCAGCGTCTCGGTCATTTCCGGATTGGAGTGGAACTGCGTGATCCGCGCCATATCATCGAAATACTGCTCGCGCGTGTAGGTGCCGAAGTCGGTGTTGACCTGTTCGTCCTCGGGTAGGTCGGGCACGACTTGCAGCAAATCTTCGACGCCGTTGTAGACAAAGCGGATCGCACCGGCCGTATACCGGCTATTCCCCCCGCGCTCCTGTTCCGGCGCGCGTTCAAGTACAAGCACACGAGCGCCATGCTCGCGCGCTGCCAGTGCCGCACAGAGCGCGGCGTTCCCCGCGCCCACGACGACGACATCAGTCTCCAGTTCGGCCATCATGTTGTCCTCTCTACAGGTCGATGCGATGCGTATATCAGATGCATACGTTCCTCGCGGCCCATTCTTAACACAGAAACGCCGGACGCGCAGCCCGGCCGTCCGCGCGGCGGCCTTCGCTTACTCGATTTCGGTCATTTGATCGTAGGAAAGCGTCTCGGCCGGCCGGTCTGGCCCATTGGCCCGCTCGCCGATCGCCTGCCATCCGGGGTCAGCCTGCTCTTTGGCTCGGATGCGGGCGAACGCGTCCCGGTCGGCGTATTCGATCATGATGCTCACTTCACCGGCGCGTTCACCGTCCTGCACCTGAAAGATGCGCACCGTGCGGTTCGGGTCGACGCGTAGCATCTCTCGCCGGGCATCCCGCACGAGCTGCAGGGTATCGTCGCTCTTGCCGGGATGCGGTCTGAAAGTTTTCACTGAAAGGAGTGGCATACGGACCTCATCTCACGAAACGTCCAGTCCGGATCATCATACGTTCAGATGCTGCGGACCGCTACCACAGGTCAAACCGATCGAGCGCGTCGTATGGCGGTCGAAGAATGAAGCAGTCAGTTCGGTGAGAATGCAGGCGAACGCCGGTGCTGATTCCGAACGGCGACTTCGCCGCGCGACCGCCCGGGGATAAATGCCCGGGCTCCATCGGCGAAGCCCACTGAAGGGGCTGGGATGAGGGGAAGATGGGAAGGTGACGACCCCAACTGTTGCGTCGTTCGCCGTGGTAGCGGTTCGTAGTTCTCGGTCGGTTGCGCAATACCGGCCGGCGGTTGCTGGTGGTCGAATTAAGTACATTGCGCGATGTGCGTAGCTCGTCCTCCGGCGATGGCCGAATCATCGATCTACCGCCCAATCAGCTTCCACGGCAATATCGACATCGTGCTGCAGGGAGGACGAGCATCCTCGTGCAGAGGTACCGAGATTCATACAGAAGAAACTCTGGGTTTCTGTGCGAGCTATTGGTCATCGTCGTCGAGGCCGAAGAGGTCGGCCACGAACTTCGCGCTGCTGGGCGTGCCTTTGACGTGGGTGACCGGGTCGTGAAGGAGTTTGTTGGTGATGGCGTGACCGAGGGCGCGCACGACTTCGCGGTCGCGTTCGTCGAGATGCCCGAGCTTGCGCAGCGCGCGCTCGACCTCCTGCTCGCGAATCGTGTCGGCGTGCGTGCGCAGTTGGCGAATGACCGGCGCCGACGCGCGCCAGCGCTGCCATTCGGCGAAGGCGCGCACCTCATCCTCGATGATCGCTTCGACCTGCGGAATCGTGCGGGCGCGCGATTCGAAGGTTTTGGCGCGGATGACGTGCAGCTGATCCAGATCGTAGAGATGCAGGCCGGGGACGTGTCGTGAATCGGGCTCGATATCGCGCGGCACGGCGATGTCGATCAGGAGCAACGGTCGACCGGCGCGGCGATCGAGGATCGATTCGAGCCGGGGCCGGGTGAGGATCGGCTGCCGCGCGCTGGTGGCGCTGACGCCGATATCGACGCTTGCCAGCGCATCGTCGAGCGCTTCCCAGGCGACGCCGGATGCGTGCAACTGGCGCGCCAGTTGCACGGCCGTCTCGGGCGAACGGTTGCAAAGGCTTAGTCCGGCCAGACCGTGGGCTGCCAGGTTGCGGGCGACGAGTTGGCCCATTTCACCCAGCCCGATGACGAGCCCCTGCCGGCCGGTCAGATCGCCCAGCGTGTCTCGTGCCAGTTCGACGGCCGCCTGGCTGACCGAACCGGCGCCGCGACTGATCGGCGTCT
>CALAGB010000267.1 GCA_937891245.1 uncultured Thermomicrobiales bacterium
CCTCAGTATTTCGATTTCTCTCGTACTGTTGGTCGTCTACTGCATGTTTCTTTTATTTTCGCTCTGGACTCACCCGTCGTTTTTCGGCGGTGCCAACGTGGACAACGAAGCGAGCCGCAAGCCTTGGCCACTCATTTGGTCTGTCTCCGTGCTTGCGATATGCACCACCGCAATTGCGTGGTTAAGCGAGATTCTCGTCGGTACGATCGAACCCACGGCCCGCGCGCTCGGTCTCAGCGATATTTTTGTCGGAGTATTTGTGATCGCCATTCTTGGTAACGCCGCTGAGCATGCCTCTGCGGTTACAGCCGCGATCAAGAACCGAATGGATCTCAGCCTGTCGATCGCCATCGGATCAAGTATTCAGGTCGCGTTGTTCGTTGCGCCTCTGCTGGTTCTGGCGAGCATGGTCGTCGGTCCCGAACCCATGAACCTCCTCTTCGGCAAAGGATTAGTCCTCGCAGTGTTCGTTGCGGTGCTCATTACAGGGCAGATTGCGGGAGATGGTCGATCAGATTGGTTGAAGGGCGTTCAACTCATCGCCGTCTATTTGATTCTCGGCCTCGCTTTCTTCCTTACCCCGCAAGCGTAATGCATCGATTGTGGGTATCCGCGGCGGTGCAATATCGAAATGTCAGGGTACCGTGTGATCGGTAGCTTTTATAATTGCTGTATATAGGCGAAAATCGCACTCAGCATTTCAACGCACGATTTTGAAAAACTCAGTTTGACTGAGGCCATTAATGGAAAAAGATAGCAGCGCTGATGCGCATCTCGATGAAGAGCCCTCATCCAAGGGTAAGCTCAAACGCAAGGAGTATGAGCGTGAGCTCAAGCGCCTCCACGTAGAGCTTGTTAAGCTGCAGGAATGGGTTCGGCATGAAGGAAAGAAAATTTGTATCTTGTTCGAAGGGCGTGATGGAGCAGGTAAAGGCGGTGCCATCAAGGCCATAACGGCAAGAGTGAGTCCTCGTATTTTCCGTGTGATTGCTCTTCCTGCTCCAACCGAGCGGGAAAAATCTCAAATGTACATTCAGCGGTATCTTCCGCACCTGCCGGCGGGAGGTGAAATCGTGATCTTCGATCGCAGTTGGTATAACCGTGCAGGCGTCGAGCGCGTCATGGAATTTTGTAGCGAGAAGCAGGTCCAACGATTTCTGAGAGTCGTGCCGGAAGTGGAGAAAGCCATCATCGAATCAGGGGTTATTCTCATAAAGTACTGGCTAGAAGTAAGCCCTGACGAACAAACGCGCCGTCTTGAGGCTCGGATAGATGATGGAAGAAAAATCTGGAAACTCTCGAAAATGGATTTGAAGTCTTACACCCGGTGGGATGAGTATTCACGCGCCCGAGATGAAATGTTTTCGGCAACAGATACGTCCTGGGCACCCTGGTATGTCGCGCGATCCGATGACAAAAGAAAAGCGCGCCTGAACATCATCGAACACCTCCTCAGCCGAATTCCCTACAAAGAGATCAAACGGGAGAAGGTCAAGCTTCCGAAACGGCATGTTGCAGCCGTTTCGGAGCGCGAGACATATTCATTCAAATTTATTCCAGAACCGCACTAAGCGATGACATGCCCGCAACGGGACTATGTTCATTGGAGCGGCCGCAGAGCTAACTCGCTGATATCGACCTGCGTACTCCCGCTCGGGGGAGTGAAGATATAAGTTCCCGATCGTGGCGTCCCGTTGCTCCAATTGTATAGATTGGTTTGCTGGCTGCCTTCATCAGAACTCCGGATGACGGTTTTGCACGGAAGCGGTAGACCGTCCTTCCGAAGCCAGGCTGTCCATTTGTCGGAATCTGCCTCGGAGGTGTATTGCATGTCGTATCGGACGCACGCCAAGTTACCAACACGATAGACGCCGACCTTTGTCACTTTCAGATCGCTGTCGCCGCTCGCGACGTCACCGACCAACCCGAGAAATTGGAGCACCCGTGATTGGAATGAGGCCAATCCGGTAAACAGGTTCACGGCTTCAATTGGCCGTTCGGTGGCAGGGCGCTGCGCATACTTCCTCTTTTTCTCGTCATAGATGGTGAAAACCTTACCGTCGGAGATCATTAAGTAGGAGAAGCCCTCCCCGGAAAGCTCGATGCGCAATAAGTTCGGACGCTCGACATAAAAGTGTCCATTGCCCCGGGAGGCACCAAGCGAAACGTTTTGTGCATCATATGATGTGGTGAACTGGATCGCGTTGTTTTTGAGATAATCATCCAGACGCGCGAACGCTTGGCGTGTGTCGTCGGCAGCCGCCTCATCGGCCGTTTGAGGCACCGCGCTCTCGGCGAGGCATGCGCCTGTCCACTGTGCGCTTAAAAGAAGAAGAGAAAGAATTCGGATCAACGAAATTTTCGAGAACGAGCTGATTGATTTCATGTCAGTCTCACG
>CALAGB010000268.1 GCA_937891245.1 uncultured Thermomicrobiales bacterium
TTCACGTTGGAGTCGATGGCCACCCTGTTCCGCGGTCGCCTGATGAATCGCCTGGGACGAAACGGCATCCACGCGACCTGCCCGTCTCACTCGTAGCGGACGGCATTCGCGGCTGGAATCTGGGCGGCCAGACGGGCGGGTAGGCTTGAAACGGCGGCGGTCGCGAGTGGAATCAGAATGGGAACCGCGATCAGCCACCACCACGGCGCTAGGACGACATTCGTGTCGGAGGAGCCGCTTGTGAGACGTTAGATCTCGAGGTAGAGCCCAATGCCCAGCGGAATTGAGATGAGTGACGAGACGAGAGCGATCACTGAATGCACACTCACCAGGCTGAACGTCACTTGATTTGGCGTCAGTCCGATCGCGCGCAGCACACCAAAATCTCTGATCCGTTCGCGTGCCGAAAGCAGCGCGACCGCCGCCAGCGCGCTCAGAGTGATCACGGCAAGCACCGCGTCGAGCGTGAAAATGAGCGCGGGCAACTCGCCCGGCACGTCGCTTGCCTCGCCGGCTGGCTGGGCGTCGAGCGCGGCCTGTATGCAGAGCGTCACGACCATCGCGTAGCGTGATGACCCGGTCGGCCGCGGCGGCGACCCGCGCGTCGTGCGTGACGACCAGCAGGGTAAGAAAGATCTCTCGCAAGTGATCCGGGGCGCGAGGCGTCTGACCTCACACCAGGCAAATCAGGGGTGATTCGAGCCTGTGCAGCATGGAGGATGGTTCGCGCAACGCCAAGCGCTTGCCGGTGAAACGCTGCATATCGCCTCTCCGCGCGGCAGCGGGCGGGCGGGCATACACGTATTTGAAATCTTCCGCCGTTATTCTTGCCGGACCCGGCATGTTCTTGTGGCGGCATTATGGATGCGTCAATAATGTCGCGGTGTGCGGGACCGTATTCGGACCTTTGATCGCACCGTCATTTCGTGCGTCAACGATCCGCGCTGGAGGTGCATCTATGGCAACCGAGCGAGCCGCACCATTTTTTCTTTCGCGCGATCAGGATCGCTTTAATGAGCCCAAGGACATCGGCATCGGATTGCTCTCCTTCAAGGTGACGGGCGCGGAGAGCCAGGGCGGTCTCTTCATCGGCGAACTGGTTCATCACGCGCCGGGCGGGCCGCCGCGCCATATCCACCCCTATCAGGATGAGTGGTTCTCCGTCCTGGAAGGTCACTACCGAATCGTCGTCGGTGACCAGCTTTTCGATCTGGGACCGGGCGATTCCGTCTACGGACCCCGCGGAGTCGTGCATACCTGGGCCCATATCGGTGATGAGACGGGGCGGATGATGTTCGTCATTTCCCCGTCCGGGAAGATGGAGGGGTTCCTGAGCGCGCTCGGACGAGCGAAGCAGCTCGCACCGCAAGAGCCAACGTTCTGGCAGCGCTACGATCTCGAACTCGCCGGGCCCCCGATTTTATCGACCCCCTGAGTGTGCCGGATCGCCGCCGAGGTTGCGCCGCTTCAGCGAGTTCAGGCCGTCTCCCCCGCCTGTGCTGGGTGGGCGCGCCGCTCCTCTTGGAAGCGCAGCGCCGCATTGAGCGCCTCCTGCTCCAGGCGCATGGCGTCCGCCGGACTCGGTTCGATGCCGGTGTCGATGCCCCGTTTGGTGAGTGACAGCGCGACCGAACGACCTCGGGCGATGGTCGCGGCCATCTCGCGCGCTCGGTCGAGCAGCTGGTCGTCCGGCAGGGCATGGTTCACCAGGCCGAGCCGTTCGGCTTCGTGGGCGTCGATGATGCGTCCGGTATAGAGCAGTTCTTTGGCGATCGCCTTGCCGACGCGTTGCGGCAGGCGGCGAGTCCCGGCGCCCGGTCCACGAACGCCCTCCGGATAGCGGAAGGTCGCGGATTCTCCGGCCAGAATGAAATCGCAACAGAGCGAAAGCTCAACCCCGGCCGCAACCGCCGCACCCTGGACGACCGCGATACACGGCCTGGGGTGGCTCTCTAAGGCGTTGAGCACATCGTGTCCACGACTCCGCCGCGCGCTGACCTGCTCGACGGTGAAGCCGGCCCGCTCCTTCATGTCGTTCCCGGCGCAAAAGGCGGGCCCTTCGGCGCGGATCAATACAACACGCACGTCATCGTCGTGCGCGGTTGCGTCGAGCGCCGCCTCGAGATCGTCCAGCATCTGGGAATTGACGGCGTTGCGTTGCCGGGGCCGGTCGAGCACGATCTCGGCGATTGGCGAGTGTATCTCAAGGCGCACAGTCGAGGCCTGGCTCATAGTGACCTCCGCTCAGGTCGTATGTGGGTCTGATGTTCTCGGTCGTTCGCACCGGTCGCAGTATAGGGAAGGTGGCGTGACCTGTCATCCGGGAACCAGGGGTATGACACACGAGCTGGTTGATCAGGAACTGGACATGGCGGTAGCCGTACCCGGCAGGGGGGCGGCCACCGCCGGTGCGATTAGATCGCGGCTGGTTCAAGCCAGTCGGCGTAATGGGTCTCGGTGATGATCGCGTCATCGTTCGGCAAGAGCGTCCGCATGCCCGGCTGAATGCCGTAGTAGCTCGCGTGGGAGTCCGCGACTACCTCGCGCGGATCGCCGATTTCGTGAAGGCGCTCACGGATCAGTTCGTCGAGCAGGAACTCGTCTGGCCCGGCGATCTCGACGATGCCGTTCACCGGCGGAGCCGTCGCGATCCGCCCGACCGCGTCGGCAACGTCGTCCGCGGCCATCGGCTGGATGAACACGGACGGGAGCCGGACAGTGGTGCCGTCGGTCGCCGCGTCGGCGATACTCTTCATGAATTCGAAGAACTGTGTCGCATGCACGATCGAATAGGGAATGGAGGAGGCCTGGATCAGCGCCTCCTGTGCGATCTTCGCGCGGAAGTATCCGCTTTCGGCCAGCCGATCGGTTCCCACGACCGACAACGCGACGTGATGCTTCACACCCGCCACCGCCTCCGCTGCCAGCAGATTGCCGGTCGATGTCTCGAAGAATGCCAGCACGGCATCGTCCTCCCAGGACGGCGCGTTCGACACGTCGACGACCACCGCTGCTCCGGTCAGCACCTCCGCCAGCCCCTCACCGGTGATCGTGTTGACACCCAATCTGGGTGACGCCGGGACGGCCTCATGACCCTGTTCGCTGAGCTTGGTTACGAGCTTCGACCCGATGAGTCCGGTTCCGCCAATGACGACGATTTTCATAGAATTTCCTTTCAGCTGTCAGATGTTCACCCGGGTGCCAGCCCCCTTGCCGGTCGGCGAGGGGACCGATGACCGCGGGCGCGCGTTCGTGTGACCGATGAGCGAGGCGCGGTGTGGTTACGAGGCCATCGTGGCAGCAGCGGGGGCCAGGTCCGCGATCGCGGTCAGAATCAGGTCAGTGACCGCCTGCGGCTGCGAGATCATGATCGCGTGCGAGCCTTCGATTTCGACGATCGTCGCCTTGGCGCGGTCGGCCATCGAGCGCACCACGTCGCTACCGGCCGCCTTGTCGCCGGTTGCGACGACTGCCCAAACCGGCAATGACTTCCAGGCTGGTGCTCCCGACGGCTCGCTGAACGCCAGCTCCGCGGCTGGCCGTTGCGTGGCGGCCATGACCGCCGTCTGCGCCAGTGGCAGGTCCGCGGCGAAGGCCTCGTGAAAGTGCTCCGGATTGACGGCGAATTCGGTGGCCGTTTCCGAACCCTGTCCAGTCGGGTACTGGAGTGGGCGCAACGCGGAAACAAGCACACTATCCCGGGAATCGCTCGCGATTTGTAGCAGGCTCTCTCCTTCGTCCGGCGCGAACGCCGCCACGTAGACGAGTCCGACGACGTTGTCGGCGCCGGTGGCCGCATTCGAGATGACCACGCCACCGTACGAGTGCGCGACGGCGAGGACCGGCCCGGGAATCTGTGTCAGCAGGCTGGCGATGTAGGCGGAATCGTGCGCAACGCCGCGGAGCGGATTGGGTGGAGCGATGACCTGCACTCCGGCCGCGAGCAAGCGCTCGATCACACCATTCCAACTCGACGAGTCGGCGAACGCGCCGTGCACGAGTACGACGGTCAGCGGAGTTCCATTTGTGGAAGATGCGGTATCCATGATGGTGAATCCTTCCTGCGGCGTGACGATGATCGATCCAGCGGCGATGGACGTCTACGGGGATGCGAGTTCGCTCATGTCGTATCCATTCCCCGGCAGCGCTGCCGATTTCTGGACGGTCGGGCCATGAGGCTCGGGCGCCGGCACCTCGAGCCGGGAGGCTGCTGATCTCTACCTTAGGGCGAGCAGCCCGCGTTCGTCTTCCGCGAGATCCCGCAATTGAGATGAGGGGTTTGCCGTCCGATTGAGTGAACCCCCTCAATTCCGGATGGCGACTATCCGTTTGTGAGCGAGTGCGTTCGGGGCGAAAGGTGTCGGGGCGACGAGCGCGGTGGTTATCCCTCGGGTGTGTTGGCGTCGATGAGACCGTAGCGCAAGGCGAACGCGGTTGCCTCGGTACGCCGCTCGACGCCGATCTTCCGGTAGAGGCCGGTGATATGACGTTCGATTGTCCGATCGCTCAGCCACAAGACCGCGGCGATCTCTTTGTTGCTCAGCCCCTGTGCCAGCAGACCGAGCACTTCGGTCTCTCGGCGCGTCAACCGCGCGGAGGGTGCAAGCGCTTGCCCATTGTCTCCCGCGAGATCAGGGCCGGTCGGGCCGGCGGCCGTGTCGCTTCCCTGGTGGGAGGTCGCGTTCGGGCGTAACCGTTCGGCGGAGAGGTCGTGCGCCTGTGCCGCGCGTTTCTCAAGAAGCGCCAGCGGCGCCGCCAGATCTTCCGCGATACGCGCCAGAAAGACATTGGCACGCTGGAGCGCCGCCTCGGCAGTAGCGCGGGCCGCCCGTTCGACGGACAGCCGGCGAGCCGCGTGGATCGAGATCGTCGCCTGTCCGGCGATGGCACGCAGCAGGTGTAACTCGAATTCGGTCGGAAAGTCGGGCTCGGCGGACGCGATGATCACCATCCCATCCTCACCGGGGAACGCGGGAGAGATGCACGTGACGCGGGCACGCTCGCTACTGGTCGAGGGGGCGACGACCGTTGTCACGGTACCCTGCTCGCGCGTCGGGGTGGCGGCGAGCGCCATCTCCAATTCGGGCGGAACGCCTGGCCCGCCTGGCCGCCAGTGCTCGAGCGAGGGGCCACCGGCAGGATCGCCGAATCGCACATAGCCGCTGCTCAGACGAAACATGCCGAACAGCGCGTCGAGGAGCCCGGCCGCGATATCGTCCGGTTCGAGATCGACCCACATCGCCGGTAACGCGAGCACCACCGCCAGATCACGCAACGCACGACGCGAGACCAGCGATTCATCGACTTCAGCGCGGGGCGGACTGGCGTCGCCGGCCGCTCCTCGATCGGTGTCAGCCATGCGTCGCGGGCCGGTTGCGCGACCGAAGTTCCTCAAGGAACTCCGCCGCAGGGACGAAGAATGGGTTGACCTGCAACATGCCGCCGATCAGCGCCATCGGATGCGTGCGCAGCACATCGATCAAGACGTCGCCGCCGAACTTGGCGGTATCGTAGACGCAGATAGAGATGTGCGGATACTTCGGCTGGATTGATCCCGCCAGCGCTTCATATTCGAGCATGAGCTGGCTCACGTCCGGCTCCTGAGCCGCCCAGCCCATATCCGTGATCATCCGAATTCTCGGTGTTGTCGAGTCGCCGAGCAGTGTATCGAGGAGAGTGGTCATCGCCTCCCGGTCAAAACGCCCGTCACGGAGATACGTTTCCGACCACGTTCGCATCGTGCATTGACCTTGCCGCATGAGCGTGGGCGTATCAAAACCGAGGCGCCTGTGATGGCTCATGAGGTTGGCCCGCTCCGCCGGATCGATGAAGTACATCAACTGCTCGCCGCGCGCGACGCCCTCGCGTATGAACGGATCGAGGACGCGATACTTCTCGTCCCGGCTGTTGACGAAGGCGCAGACGTGCCGGTACGGGTCGAGGACACCTCCCGCGAACGAAACAGGGGCGAGCGTCTCCGGGTTGTTCTCGGGCATGTCAATCTCCGGGGTGCGATGGACATGTGACGGGAATGATCGCAACAAACACGCGGGTGGTGAGCAAATAGACCACTATCTATCATAGTCTGGTCGTCTCGGCTGTCAAGCATCAAGGCGCGCGGGTCTGACGCGCGGGGCGCTGCCGAAGCACCGCCGCTCCGGCAGCGCGATCGGACGACGCTAGACGGCGGAGTCCGCCGACTGCGTCCACAGGTCGAAGGCGAGATCGAGGTCGCCCGGCGAGCAGCCATACTCGGTGAGCATCATCGCGATTTCGCTCCGATGCTGGGTCGCGTGCACGGCAACGCTCAGCAGCTGCGGCCAGAGCGGCCGGCGTATGAGCGGGCCGCCATCGGTCCATTCGACGATGCGTGCCGGGCTGTTCTCCCCTTCGGGCGTGAGCGCGTCAATAAAGGCAGCGAGGCCTGCCTCGATTTCGGTCCAGCGCGCACGAATGGCGGCGACATCCGGGTAATCCTGCGGGTCGAACTCGAACGACTCCCAGTCGATGCCGATCGCCTTGCCGGGCCAGATGAGCCCCGACCAGAAGTATTCGTTCTCCATGAGATGAACGAGCGTATCGCGGACGCTGCCGAAACCGCGGCGATTCGGCGCCAGCAACTGCTCCGGCGTCAGCTTCTCGGCCTGATCGAGGATGCGTCCATTGGCCCAGCGATTGTAGGCGTAGAGCAAGCGATAGGGTTCGAGATCCATCGTTATCTCCGATCGTAAGACGCGACCTGACCGTTCGGTCCACGGCAACGTTGTCCTGGGACCGAATCCGATCAGTGCTCCGGTGAGATGTTCGTGCGTCTTACGCGATAACCGGCATGGAACTCTCCGCCTATGGGAACGTCAACACACGTTCCGCCTCGCGGTGTGGCGGATCGAAGGATTGGCTGCCCAGCATACCACGATCTGACGCCGTTTGATGAGCGGCTGCTCGCCCGGTGGCAACGGACCGATGGGGAGCCCCGGCGCCGGTTTGTCGTTCGATCTGGCGACGACGCAACGCTGCCGGCGTTCGTGGGACGTCGCCGGCAGCGCGTTCTCGAAAACAACAGTCAGGCGGGGTGGCGCCGTGCCTGTGGAACCGTTTTGACCGCTTCGTTGTGCCGGACCGGGAGGCCGATCGCAGGGATCAGCGCCACGATCGTGATACCGATCGCCCACCAGAACGCTTCCTGGAAGGCGCCGGTCATGCCATGGGCGAGCAGAGACTGGAGTGCGACGGCCACGATCGCGGTTCCGAAGGATGCGCCGACCTGCTGCGCGATGCGGGTGTTCATGCTGGCATGGGGAATGCCGGACGAAGGGATATCCTGATAGGCGACCGACATCGGTGGGATTAGGACTGCGCCGATCCCGAAACCCCGGAAGAGCAGTACCGCGCCGAGCCACCAGAGGTTCGTGCTTGGTCCGGCGAACGCGAACGGAGCGGTCGCTACGGCGGCGAGCAGGAAACTGGCGATCGTGACGGTGCGCGCCCCGAACCAATCGACGAACTTGCCGACCACGAACCGCGAGGCAAGTGCGCCGACTCCTTGTGGAATCAGCATGAGGCCGGTGTCAAGTACACTCTCGCCTCGCAACTGCTGGTAGTAGAGTGGCAATAGGAACATCGCCGCATACATCGCCGCGCCAGCCGTGAAGAGGACCGCTGAGGCTGTACCGAGCGAACGCAGTTGCAGCAGCCGGATATTGACGATGGGCTGGCGGTCACCGGGTCGCCACGCCCAGGCGACGAAGGCGATCAGCAGCACGATTCCGGCTACGAGCGGGATGAGCACGCCAGCATGGCCGATACCGCCATCTTCGGCGACGTTTGAGAGTCCAAGGAGGATCCCCGCCAACGCCGGAGCCAGCAGGGCGAGCCCAATAACGTCCAGGCGTGCTCGTTCCGCCGAGGGGTCGGGGCGGTCGGCCGGCAACAGCCTCCAGGCGAGCACGAGCCCTACCGCGATCACCGGCACATTGACGAGAAACAGCCACCGCCAGCTCAACCAGTTCAGAATCACACCACCAATGACCGGCCCGAGGATCGGCCCGAGCGCGGCCGGCACGCTGATCGCCGCGATCAGGTTGCTGCTGGCGCGCCCTCCGGCTGCCCGCACGGCCAGCGTTTGGATCAACGGGAAGATCAGCCCACCACCGAATCCTTGCACAACGCGGAAGGCGATCAGGCTGGTGTCGCTCCACGACAGCGCGGACAGAACCGAGCCGATCAGAAAGATCAGCAACGCGACCATCCACATCCGCTTGCCGCCCCAGCGGCGCTCGGCCCAGCCGGTGATCGGAACCGCGACGGCCAGCGCGAGCAGGTAACCGGTCGTGACCCACTGGATCTTGCCATCCGTTGAGTGCAGTTCGAGGACCAGCGTATGGAGTGCCAGGGTCACCATCGTCGCGTCGAGAATCGCCGCGATCCCGCCCACGATGAGTGCGACCAACGCCTTTCGTGCTTCGGGAGTCAGCGCGGTCTCAGCGTCCGCGCGTTCCACCATTCCAGCCATCGATCTATCCTCCACATAAGAGACATATTCATCTCTTACGTGAAGAGTGTACGCCCCTTGTCAAGAGAGGAGAACCTCTCTAAAATAACGGCATGACGACATCGACCTCAGAACAATCTCCAAAGCGGATCCGCCACCGCCGGCGCGGCGAGCAGCTTGAAGCGGCGCTTCTTGAGGCCGCCCTGAATGAATTGATCGACGTTGGCTTCTCGAACCTGACGATGGAATCGGTTGCCGCACGCGCCCACACCGGTATCGCAGTACTGTATCGCCGCTGGGCCAACAAGGACGAACTCGTGCTTGCGGCGATCCAGCACTCTCGTCTGGCTCACCCGGTTGCGACCCCCGACACCGGCACCTTGCGTGGCGATCTTCTCGCGCTCCTGACCGCCATCAGCGAGGCTCGTGCCACGTTCACCGCCGTTGCCGCCAGTGCGGCCTTTTCCGGGCTCCTGATCGATACCGGTCTGACCCCCGCCCAGGTCCGCGACAAGCTGCTCGGTGACCAGTCGCTCTGGAGCAATCAGATCCTCTACCGGCATGCCCACGACCGCGGAGAGATCGACCTCGACCGCATCCCACCCGCCGTCCTCGCCATGCCGTTCGAACTGATGCGCCATGATCTGCTCATGGACCTCAAACCACTCCAAGCGGCCCGCATCAAATCGATCGTAGATGAACTCTTCCTTCCGCTTGTCCGGAGTTACCAGAGCGGGTAGGGCGACGGCCTCGGGCAGTGCCCTCGAACCTTGACGATGCTCATCGTCCGCCCGGCCCGTTCACCGCCGGGCGCGGTCCGCATCAGCCGATCGTTTGCGCGGCTGATGCCTCACGCCCCACCGAGCCACTGCTGGTACCAGCTAAGCACCCGGCGGAGGATGTCGCGCTGGTGGGCGCGTTCGCGGACACCGTGCGGCTCGCTATTTACCAACCTTTTCATGACGTCGAGGATATTAATAGTGTCGACGCTGAACTGGAAGAGGGGATGGTACTGAGGGCTTGATGGATGAACGCGTCGCGATCGAACATCTCAAACAGGGCAACATTGCTGGATTAGAGATCTTAGTTCAGTTGCATCAGATCCGTGCTCTTCGAGCAGTGTTCCTCATTACCCAAGACTATGCGCTCGCAGAGGACATCGTGCAATCCGCGTTTGTGCGGGCATTTGAACGAATTCATCAGCTCGACCCGGATCGCCCGTTCGGCCCGTGGTTTCTCCGCAGCGTGATCAACGATGCGTTGAAAGCGTCGTCACGCCGCGCTCGGCTCTTTTCGCTGGACCGGTTAGTTGGAACATTCGACGGGCAGCGATTCGAGACGGGTATGCCCGGCCACTTCGATCATGAGGTCGAGCAATCTATCGAAGCAGTCGAGACCCGCGCGGAGATTCAAGCAGCGCTTACTAAGCTGACCGTCGAGCAACGCACCGCCGTGGTTGCTCGCTACTACCTGCAACTAAATGAGACCGAGATGGCCGAGATCATGGGCTGCGCCCGTGGGACCGTGAAGTGGTATCTCCATCATGCCCGGCGGCGGCTAAAGACGATGCTTCATCCTCTGTGAGGACGAGGTCCGTAGCGAGCACATGTGAATTATGAAAAGGAATATCGCCAATGCCGCAGAATCAAACGCGTTTCGTGCTTCTCGATGAGTTCGCTCGCGAAAAGGTTCCCGACGATGTCGACTTGTGGCCTGAGATCGCACAGATTCTCGTAAGCCACCGGCCGTCACGTACCCAAAATAACCGTGCCCAGCTTTGGCGCGTTACTGTGGCTACTGCCGTACTGCTTCTCTCCGTCATCGTGCTGTCACCGGCTCGACAAACGATCGCCGACACAATTCAGCACTTCGGCATCGTCGAGACGAATTCCACGACGATCCGCAATGGTCCGCCCGCTCCTGGGGCGACCGCGGTCGCGGTCCCGGTACCAAGGTATTCACTTGAAGAAGCTCAGAAACAAGTTCCTTACCCGATTCCGCAGCCGTCGTGGATTCCGGCCGGATTTCATCTCCGAGGTGTGTTCGTGGGCCATGATGGTGTTGTGACCCTATCATACGTTTCTGCTGACTGGCAGGCGAAGGTAAATAGTGGCGCGTTCGGGCTATCTGTCGGTCCGGGTACGGAGCCAAGCCTTGGCGGAAGCGCCATTCCTACCACGGCGATTCGGCACATAACCGTCAATGGCGCACCGGCGATCTACGCCCAGGGGGCCTGGGATCATCAGCCAGACGGCATAACATGGAATGGCGATGCCGACACCATCAGGGTTGCCTGGGCTGCTGACGGTTTCACGTACGTCCTATCGGGAAGTAAGACCGATCTCGGACGTGATGGCCTGATTCGAATGGCAGAATCGATCCACCCCTAAGATCGCCCATGGTCGATTCGCGTCAGTCGATGAGTACGAACGATGAAAGGTGTCGTCAATGATTCGGTGGTTGGTAATTGCTGTTGTTGTGCTCTCAGGGTTGGGCTCGGTTCGCTTCGCATCGGCGGCAGACGATAGCTTTACCGTCGCGCTCTCGCAGGATTCCGGGCCCGCTGGTACGACGGTGACCATCACGGGTCAGGGAGCAGAACCCGCATCACCTATATACGTCCTCTGGACCCCGTGGTTTTCCGGTGAATCCTGCGGGCCGCAACCACGCGACGCGGAGTTGGTCGCGCAGGTATCGGCTGACAGTCAGGGGACTTTCACCGCTACGCATCATGCTCAGCAGTTACCCAACTACGGCAACGACAGTTGGGCAGGCATTATCTATCTGGCCAAGACGACCGTGGCGGGGAGCGAAATCACGTCGAATTACGTTTGCTTCCACTTCACTGGAACGGCATCACCGGACGTGCAGTACTTCCCAGAGACCGGGCACTCAGTTGGGCACGGCTTCCTGCGCTATTGGCAGCAGTTCGGCGGGCTATCGATCTTTGGCTACCCGATTACCGACGAGATGCAAGAGAATGGTCTTACCGTCCAATACTTCGAGCGAGCGCGCTTCGAATGGCATCCGGGTTCCGATCCAGTTCGCTATGACGTGGAACTAGGACTGGTCGGCGTGGAAGCTGCCCGAACCTTCGGCCTCTATCACATCGCGGTCTTCGCACCCTTGTTCGTCCTGCCTGCGACGCCGGCATCACGATCGGACTGCAGCTACTTCGCGGCGACTCAACACAATCTCTGTGGCGGGTTCCGAGCTTATTGGGAAACGTTCGGTGGGCTCGCGATCTTTGGCTATCCCATTAGCGAGGAGTTCGTGCAGGATCCATCGTCAGGAGTAGTGGTGCAATACTT
>CALAGB010000269.1 GCA_937891245.1 uncultured Thermomicrobiales bacterium
TGTGGGCGATCAACGCCGATCAGGAAGGCACCCCAGAGCAGATCAAACATGTCATTGATGAGGTACGGGCCAATGGCTATCCGGTCGTCTTCTGCGAGAGCACGGTCAACGCGAAGGCGATGCAGCAGGTCGCTCAGGAGACCGGCACACATTTCGCCGGGACGCTCCATGTCGATTCTTTGACGGCTGCCGATGGCGACGCCCCGACGTATCTGGACATGCTGGCGTTTAACGTGAATACGATTGTCAACGGCTATGCCGACGCGAGCGGTGGTTCGTAGCGCTCCCTGCGAGAAGGGGGCGGGCGCTGGCCGCCTGTTCTCGACCAGCGAGACCTCGCATTCAAGGTGAAAGGCGTGCACCACATGAGTGAATCGCTGATAACGGTTGAACGAATTACCGTTGACTACAACGGCTTTATCGCGCTTCACGATACCAGCCTCACGATTGAGGCCGGGACGATCTGCGCTCTGGTCGGGACCAATGGAGCCGGCAAGTCGACCCTGTTCAAGGCCATCATGGGCTTCGTGACCCCCACAGCGGGGCGGGTGACCATCGCTGGGGATTCGGTTGCGGCGGCCCAGCGGCGCGGCATCCTGGCGTACATGCCGCAGGCCGAAGAGGTTGACTGGGCCTTCCCGGTGAGCGTCCAGGATGTGGTCATGATGGGACGTTACGGCTTCATGAACATCCTGCGCATCCCGCGTGAGCCGGACAAAGCGATCGTCGGCGCCTGCCTGGAGCGCGTCGGGATGACCGACTATCGCCACCGGCAGATCAGCGAACTCTCCGGTGGCCAGCGCAAGCGCGTATTTCTGGCCCGCGCCCTCGCTCAGGAGGCGCAGATCATGCTGCTCGATGAACCGTTCACCGGTATCGATGCCAAGACGGAGAAGGAGATCATGATCCTCCTGCGTGAACTGCGTAATGAGGGTCGCACGATCGTGGTCTGCACCCATGATCTCGCATCAATCGGCACGTTCTGCGATGAGGTCGCGCTCATCAATCGCACGGTTCTGGCCTATGGCCCGCTTGAGACCACGTTTACGCCCGAGAATATCGCCCATGCCTATGGCGGCGTCTTCAATCATCTCGTCTTTCACCGAAACGGTGAGCACGAGGACGTGCGTTCTTCCGCCCGGGAACTGGCGCCATCATCTGACGGGGCCGGAGTATGATGCACCACGCCTGGCACGTGCTGATCGATCCGTTTCAGTACCAATTCATGGTCAAAGCGCTCCTGGTCGGAGCGCTTGTCGGCATCGTCAGCGCCGTGCTCTCGTGTTTCGTGACGCTTAAAGGCCAATCGTTGCTGGGGGACGCCGTTTCGCACGCGGTGCTGCCGGGTGTCGTGCTTGCCTACCTGGCCGGAATTCCTTTCGGCGCCGGCGCGCTCGTCTCCGGTCTCTCAGCCGTGCTGCTCATCGGCTGGATCGAGCGCAACACGCGCCTCCGCTCAGACGCGGTGATCGGCATCGTGTTCACTACCTATTTCGGTGTCGGGTTGATTTTGGCCAGCATGATTCCCCGGCTGTCGGACTGGGTCTACAGCAGCTTCGGCTACCGGGCACCCCTGATGAGCGTGAACACGATTCTGTTTGGCAACGTCCTTGGCATCGCCGACTCCGACGCCCTGCAGACGCTGGTGATCGGGGTAGTGACACTCGGGCTGGTAGTTGTCTTCCGGCGAGATCTGCTGCTGTTCTGCTTCGATCCGAATTACGCGCGGGCGATCGGCATCAATGTCCGGCGGCTGTCGATGCTGCTCCAGCTCTTGCTGGCGCTGACCATTGTGGTCGCCCTGCAAACCATCGGTATCGTGCTGGTCGTCGCGATGCTGGTCGCGCCCGGAGCGATCGCGTACATGCTGACGAATCGATTTGACCGCATGCTGCTGATCGCGGTCGCGAGCAGCGTTGTTTCCTGTGTCAGCGGCATCTACGCCAGCTACTACCTGAATGCGTCGACCGGCGGCTCCATCGTGTTTATTCAATCCCTGGTGTTCCTGGCGGTGCTGTGCCTTGCCCCCAAGCCTGGCTTGTTCGCCCAGATGCGCACGCGAAACGCGATCCGCCCCACCCCACGTACAACACCATAACGAGCACGACGCAATACCGGGAAGGCGGATATGCATGGTTTTCAATCTCTGGGACTGGTTCGCGGAACCCTTTCAATTTTCGTTCATGCAGACGGCGCTGATCGTCAGCACATTCGTCGGGGTCGTCAGTGCCGTACTCTCCTGCTACTTAATCCTCAAGGGCTGGTCGCTCATGGGGGATGCGCTCTCCCATGCCGTGCTGCCTGGAGTCGTGTTTTCCTATATCCTGGGCTTGCCGTTCGCCATCGGATCGTTTGTTTCCGGCCTACTCTGTGCGCTGACGATTGGCTGGGTCAAGCAACATTCACGGGTCAAGGAAGACACGGTCATCGGGCTTGTCTTCACCGCCGTCTTCGCACTGGGGCTGATTCTCATCTCGCGCACACCCAGTGACGTGCACCTGATGCATTTCATCTACGGGAATGCGCTGGGGATCGAACACGACGATTTCATCCAGACACTCGTTTCGGGCGCGATCGTGCTCGTTGTGGTTGCCATCCTCCGGCGGGATCTCATGCTCTTTTGTTTCGATCCCAATCACGCGAGGGCAATTGGCCTGAACACCACGGTGCTCCACTATCTGCTGCTGGCGCTCCTGACGCTGACCGTGGTGGCGGCGCTGCAGGCCGTGGGGCTGATCCTGGCGATCGCGATGCTGATCACCCCCGGAGCGATCGGCTATCTGCTCACCGAGCGCTTCGATCGGATGATGCTTCTGGCCGTCGGCGCGGCGGTGCTGTCAAGCGTCATTGGGGTGTACGCCAGCTTCTATCTCGATGCTTCGACCGGCGGCTGCATCGTGGCCACGCAGGCCATGCTCTTCTTCGCCGTCATGATTCTCGGTCCGCGGCGCGGCCTGCTGGGCCAGGCCCTTCAACGCCGGCGCACCCGGCAGGTGATCGCCTCAAACAAGCCGATCGCGGCGTACGACGGTCCGTAGCTAAGACAGACTCCTACTTGAAGATCTGTGTGTATACGCTAGTATTGTCAGCGAATCGTATTTTCATTACGTGAAGGAGATTCGGATGGTCGAGCAACCAGCCACAGGTGGGCAACCGGATTTCCGGCAGCTCGGCTGCGAGACGATCAATCGGTTTCTGAGCCGCGACCATATACCGCGACCGCAACGACCCGCGCAGCCGGTCGTGCCGGAGGACGTAACGGTCCGCTGCCAGCGCGTCTGGCCGCACGTCACAATGATTGGTCCGCGTCTAAACGGCGCCGATTTCGCTGCTGCTGTCGTGCAGGCCGAGCCAGAGGGACAACTCCTGTCCTTCTTCATCCAAGCAGTTCGGCAACCTGGCAGCACCGATTGGCACGTCGGCAGCAGCTTGGGCGGGCAGCATCCGGAGCATCTGCGCGACCGCGCGGGCGGTACCCTACTGGCTGGCGGCTTTTGCGTCTGCCTCGGTGGCATTGGGGCGGTGCCGGAGGGTGGCTCGATTCGGGTTGAGATGGCGAATGGCGACGTCTTCGAGAGCCGTTGTGAGGATGGCTGCTGCATTGTCTTCGCACCGGTCACCTCGCCGCCGAGTCCCGACGACCACGTGACCGTGCGCTACCTGGGGCCGGATGGAAATGAACTCGCGGCCCAAACGACCCACATCGGCGACGGCAAGCCGCCGCCCGGCGTCCGTCCGGCGCCGGGCTGAACCTCTCAGGCGGCTTCCCAATCCATGATCGTTGATAGCCGGAAGACGGGATGTCGGTGCGCTTCGCGGACGAAGTCAGCGAGCGGCGCGTCCGGTGTGACATCAAAGTAGGCACGGACAAAATCGGGAGCCGCCGCCACACTCTCTTTCAGGATCGGTGCCGCCTGCTCGGCTGGCAGCTCGGCGGCGGAGACGTGCTCGGTCATGCCGCTGTAGGTCAGCATCGCCTCACCGGCCGCGCGCAGGTTGCGCACCCAGTTGACTTCGCCAAAGGCACCGATCAGATAACGCTCGCCCTGACGTTCGACAACGACAAGCGGCACGCTGTGTGGTTCACCGCTCATACGGCCGGCTACGGTGAGCAACGCGGTCTTATGCAAGCGGAGACCAGAGCGGATGGCCGCCTTCGTGAAGAGGTTTCCCATGCGAACGAAGGGCGTAACGCGATACGTTTTGGTCAGAGCGACGACTTCTTTCATGGCAATACCTCCCCATCGTGAGCGCGACGGCATTCAACGCGAACAAGCGAGCGTTTAGACAAGCGAGATCTGTCGCGAGCCGCGGCTTATGGTTCGTGCCGTGGTCGCAGCCCGAGCCAGCGTTCCAATTGATCGAACGTCTGATCGACGCGCATTGGACGTAGCGCGGCGACCGTCGAAAAGATGATTCCCTTGATAGCGACGATCATCAGCGCCGCCGTGTCGTCGGGATTCAGTTCAGGATCGAGACATCCTTCGGCGATGGCGCGACGCAGCAATTCAGCCATCTTGCGGTGCCACGGATCGTCGGTATCTTTCATGATCTGGGCGATCACCGGGTCGCGCGGCGCGCGTAACGATAGTTCACCAAGCACCACGAAGAGATCGGTCTCCTCCTTGAGGAGTTGCCGCAACGCACTCAGGTGCCAGCGCAGCTGTTCGGCGGCTGAGCCTTCGTTCGGCATCGACTCGCGAAAACGGAGCAGGGCGCTGGCAACGACACCGCGAATGAGCGATTCCTTGGTCGGGAAGTAGTAGTGGAGCGTCGCGATATTGACCCCGGCATCAGCCGCGACATCACGCGTCCGCAGCCCTTCAAGCCCGCTCTCGGCGATACGCCGGAAGGCGGCCTCCGTCAACGCTTGCCGCCGCTGCATCTTATGATCTTCGCCGGTCAGAGCGTTATCGTGGCCCAAAACAACTCTCCCAATCAATCACTTGATTGAAGCGTAGCAAACGAGCAGAGCGGTGTCAATCAAGTGATTGATTAGCAAGCGAGGCGGTTGTGGTCGCGAACGTTACCGTCGCCCCGACCCCGCCGGGGGAGCGGGTCGTCGGACCCCGAACGGGTTGGCGCTAGCGGCCCGGTCGGGGGAGTATGTCGTTGGACCCTGAACGGGTTGCCGCCCGATACCCGCCCGGGGATAAATGCCCGGGCTCCAAGGGCGAAGCCCACTGAAGGGGCTGAGCCGGAACCGGAGCACCTCGCCATCCCGAGCCGTCTTGCCTGTCATTCCGAGCCGCAGCGAGGAATCTCCTCCCCGTCTCCGCGAGCACGGCTATCAGGACACGAGAGGGAGATGCTTCGCTGCGGCTCAGCATGACAGGAGTTGGAACACTACTTCTACTGCGAACGAACGCGCTCTCAGCCCCTTCAGCGGGCTTCGCCGCAGGAGCCCGGGCATTTACCCCGGGCGGGGCCGGGCGACGCCTCGCTCGGGGTCCGATCACCCGTTCCCCCGGGCGGGTATCGGGCGGTAACACGTTCGGGTTCGCCTCATCCATCGCCCATCGAGCGTGCTAACGACGCGTGAACCGCTCCCACAGCTGGTGCCAGTCGCGGCGGGCGTGCGTCACGTCGTCGTCGCTGTCCTGTTCGGCGTAGCGGGCAGTGAGGTAGCGCCGGGTGAGGTCAGCGAGCGGTTCTCCGGAGGTTGTCCAGGCGACGCACAGCCGTGTCTGGTAGTCGCTGGCCGATTCGTTGGGCTGCCGGGCGTAGCCCTCGCGTTCGCCGAGCGCCAGCAGGTGACGATAGGCGTCGCGCACGTCAACCGGCTCGGATTCCAGGTCAAACGGCCGTGCGGACTGCCCGCGCCCGCGCCGGCCGAGGCCGTTGAAGAGCGAGCGGAGCTGCTGCAGGGCGAGATCGCTCGACCAGACGCTCTCGTGTACTTCATCGACACCCGCCTCTGCCTGCGTCGCCAGATAGCGGCGGAGCGAGCGGAGGATGAGCCAGATGACGAAGCCGATCAGCGCGGCGAGGAGGATCAGTTCGATCGCGACGGTAACCGAATGCGGCAGCGGGTTCGAGGCGTTCTGCAACTGATCTTTGACGTTGCCCGCCTGGTTCTGCTGCTGCGGTTGTTGCGGCGGCGGCTTGCCCTGCAGATGTTGTAGCGCCCAGATGAGCGGCCAGAGGATGAAGAAGACCGCATAGGCGAAGCCGACGAGCACGACGTAGAGCAGTATCTCAAAACCGCTCTGGAGCCAGCGCAGCGGCTCGGCCAGTTGCGACCAGAAATGCCGCCCGGCCAGCCCAGCCACCCCGACCGCGACCAAGATGAGGCCAAAGGTGATGCCACTCGCCGTGCTCAACCCGACACGTGCCGGATCGGCGCCCGAATGGATCGCTGCTCGGGCCGCTTTCGCCTGGGCGGCGCCGGCCGCCAGCAGGCTGGCGAGCAACAGCAACGGGAAGGCGAGGATCGCCGAGTCCGAGACAGCATGGCTCGTCTCACCGCCGATCAGGAGCGCGATGATTAACGCCACACCCGCCGCGAAGACGGCGCGCCAGATGAGTCGCCGGGCAAATTCCGGCGTGAAGGCCGCCGGGTCGGAGGCGAGCATGAGCGAACGCCACCAGGCAACAGCCCCGGCGATGAGCAGGAAGATGAGCGAGGTATCGGCTCGCACCAGCTGATCGATGAAGTGCCAGGGGGCGGTCAGCAGATGGCCGGACGCGAGACCGTACCAGACGATCATCAGGACGAGCCAACTGCCGAGGCTCAAAGCGCGCGCCGCGCTGATATCCCAGCCGCCGGTCAGAAAGTAACGCGCGCACCAGTAGAGGATAAGACCGACCAGGGTCAGCGCGATCGGCGACGGGATGTTGTTCGCACCGTGATGCAGCGCACCCGAGATAAGATGCAGCCAGGGCGCGACCATCGCGCCTTCGGCGATCGCCACCAGCGCCGCCAGCGCGAGATCAAGCCAGTTGGAACGCAGCGTCCGGGTCATCGACTTTGTCCTTCGCGAATGAATAGACGACCAGACCCGGCCGCGAGGGGAGATCGGGCGTCTGCCCACCGAAGTTGAGCAGCGTGATGGCGTGCCCGGCACGGAAGAGGCGCGCCAACGTCTCTTCAAGGCCCTTCGTCACGTTACCGGTCACAACAACGATAGTGGCGCCGCGCGGAATGTGACGCGACTCAGCGGCGATCAGCGCCTCGATCCGGTTGCCGGTATGCGGAATGAGCAGCGCCAGCGCCTCCAACGCACGCCGGAGTTGGTCGGGATGGCGGCTCGGCAAGATGCGCACCGAGCGTTCGCCCCCATGGAGCGGTGCATTGACATAAAGACCCACCTGGCGGCGCTCACCGAGGCCGTGCGCCACGATCGAGGCAGCCGCTTCGATGGCGAGTTCCAGGAGGTCAGTGTTCAGCCCTTCCCAGAAGTGCTCGAAGGTGTTGACATCGAGAAAGATGGCCATGACCGGATCGGCGGTCGGCTCGTACTGCTTCGATTGCAGCTCGTTCGTGCGGGCCGAGGCGCGCCAGTGGATGCGCTTCGGTGCATCGCCAGGCACGTACGGACGCACCCCGCTGATCTGCAACGGGTCCTCGATCAGGCGTCGCAGCGGCTTCATGTCTCCGAACGGCTGCTTCGCCGGCAGGCCGAATTCGGTCACCGGCCGCACGCGGGGGTAGACGACGAGGTAATCGGTGCCCTCGAACTCCTGATGCGACGAGGCGAAGCCGAAGATATCGCCGGTGCTGAGCACGGCCGGGCCGAACCGGTGGCGGCCGCGCCGTGTGCAGACGATCCGATAGCGGCGCCGCACCCGTTCGTACGGTCGGATCGAAAAGATCGTGCGAAAAATACCGACCTTCGGCAGCGTCGAAACGTCAAGCTCGGTCCCCGGGAATTCGAGTTCGTCGGGGAATTCGTCCTCGACCTCGAGCCAGGGAAGGGGGAGCACCTTGGCGTTCTCCAGCGTGATCTCAAGCGTGATTTCATCGCTGGGAAAGCCCCGCGTTTCGGAGAAGACGCGACTGTAGCGCACCTGACGCAGCCCGTAGCGCCGCCAGATAAGCGCGGCACCGAGCGCCAGCGTAACGGCGAAGGCGAGCAGCGCGATCAGTGGCTGACGAATCACCAGCGCACCAAGGGTGATGACGGCGCCGATGATGCACCATTGATGCAGGCGGGCACCGCTGCCCCCTTTGAGCTGCCAGCCGCTCCCTTCCACTTAGCCCTCGACCCCGGTCGACTCGACCGGCACCGGCACGGCGTCAACCAGCTCACGCATGACGTCGAGCTTCGTTCGCCCGCGCAGTTCGACGCGCGCCGCCGGGATGATGCGATGCGACAGGACCGGCAACGCGAGTGTCCGTACATCGTCCGGTATCGTGAACGTACGCCCGCTCATGGCGGCATGCGCCTGGGCACCGCGGGCCAGGGCGAGCGCGGCGCGCGGGCTGGCGCCGAGCTCGATCTCCTCGTGCTCGCGGGTGGCACGCACGACATCGAGCAGGTAATCCTCTACGGCAGTTCCGATATGCACTTGCTGCACAACGGCAATCAGCGCCGCGACATCCTCGGGCTGCGCCGCGGCTTCCAGTTCGACCAGCGGATCGTGACCACGAAAGCGTTGCAACATGGCGCGTTCGTCTTCACGCTCAGGATAGCCGATGTCGGTACTTAAGAAGAAGCGGTCGAGCTGCGCTTCGGGGAGGGGGAAGGTGCCTTCAAGTTCAACCGGATTCTGGGTCGCGAGCACCAGGAAGGGTCGGGGGAGCGGATGCGTCTCGCGTTCGACTGAGACCTGCCGCTCTTCCATCGCCTCCAGCAGCGCGGACTGCGTACGCGGCCCGGCGCGATTAATTTCGTCGGCCAGCACGATATTGGAAAAGACCGGGCCGGGGTGAAATTCGAACTCGCCGGAGCGCTGGCTGAAGACGAGCGAGCCGCTGACGTCGGACGGCAAGAGGTCGGGCGTGAACTGGATGCGATGGAACGAGCCGCCGAGCGATATACTGAGCGAGCGCGCCAGCTTCGTCTTGCCGATACCCGGCACATCCTCGATCAGAATATGGCCTTCGGCCAGCAACGCCACCAGCAGCCGGTCGATGACGCTTCGTTTGCCGACAATGACGCGTTCGACCTGCGTCCGAATCCGGTCAACAACCTCCTGCACGCGCTTCACGGCCGCCGGATCAAGTTGACCGGCGGAACGCGCTTCGATCGACATCCTTCTCCTCCAAGCAGCGGTCGTAACGGGCATGATGTACTGCGTTCAGTCGCAGGGCCGCGGTCAGGGTGCGGGTCGCGGCGTTCGCCGACAGTGTCGCACAGCCGGGACGGCACCGCACCGTGTCAGTGACGTATGCTGTGGTATTATGCGTCATGGTGGTGGGGTCCGCCGGAGTAGGTCATCGCGACATACTCAAACCGCGCATGCCGATGACTCCTGCTTCATCCGCTTCGAGGCAGGGGATTTGTGCGTCATATGATCTACGCATGGTTGGCGGTTGGCGGCGCGCTCGGGACAATGAGCCGCTACGCCGTCTCGGGTTGGGTGATCAATCGGTACGGTCCAAGCCCCCTCGGCACCTTCAGCGTCAACATCGTCGGCGCCTTCCTCATCGGCTTCATCATTATCACTTCCGAAGAGCGTTTCCTGGTCCGTACCGATATCCGTATTTTTCTCACAACCGGCTTTCTCGGTGGCTTCACGACCTTCTCGACCTTCATGTTTGAATCGATGAGCCTCATGGAAGCTGGTTCTCACGAACGCGCACTGCTCAATCTCGGCGGCTCGCTCCTCGCCGGGTTGATCGCCGTCTGGCTTGGCATGACGGCTGCGCGCTTGGTGTGAGAAGCGAGGGCTGACAATGAACCGAACCGGACAGGCGACCTGGTTACGTATCTACATCGGCGAATCGGACCAGTGGCACCGCAAACCGCTCTATCAGGCGCTGGTCAAGTTCTTCCGTAAGGAGCGGATTGCCGGTGCGACCGTGCTGCGCGGGGTAGAGGGGTACGGTTCGCACTCGCAGATTCACGCGGCGCATATCCTGCGGATCTCCGAAGATTTGCCGATCATCGTCGAAGTGATCGACGAAGCAGCGCGGATCGAGGCGCTGTTGCCCACCGTGCGCGAGATGGTCCAAGAGGGTCTGATCCTCACCTCAACGGTCAACGTCGAGATGTACGGTCACCGTGACCAGACAGCGCCGCCTGAACGGACGGATTGACCGTCTGAACGCTCTGGCATGGGATATGCTATAATGGTAGGAGATATGGCTTGACCCGGCCAGTGAGTTTTCGGCTTCCGATCGATCGCGAGCCGACTTTGGCGTTCTTGACAGACGGCCGGAAATCTGTTATACTACCAAAGTTTCGGGCCCATCAGGGGGAACGTGGGCCGGAAGCAGCGAATGAATACCTGTACGGACAGAGTTCGGAATCTAGGAGTCACATGACGGAGCGAGCGATTCAGGATACCTACGAACTGCAGAGGCTGGCGGCCGAGGCAGAAGTAGACAACGTGATCGACGAGTCGGCAGACCTGCTCGATCAGGCGACGAGCGATGCGGTCTATCGCTATTTTCGCGACGTCGGTGGACATCGACTCCTGACCCACAACGAAGAGATTGAGTATTCCCGGGCAGTTCGGGCCGGGCTTGAGGCGCGCAAGCAGCTTGAGGCTGGCGAGGATTCGCCGGAGCTCCGTCTCATTCTTGAGCGGGCCAAGGTGTCGCGCGAGAAGCTGATTCGGCACAACTTGCGGCTGGTCGTTTCGATCGCCAAGAAGTACCGGGCCAGTGGGTTGCCGCTCATCGACCTCATTCAGGAAGGCAACATCGGTCTGATGACCGCTGTTGAGCGCTACGATCCGGAGCTGGGCTACCGCTTCAGCACGTACGCCACGTTCTGGATCCGCCAGGCGATCGGCCGCGCTGTCGCCAACTTGAGCCGGACGATCCGGGTGCCGGTGCATATGCACGATCTGATCTCCAAGGTCCGCCGGACTGAGGCGCAGCTCGAGCAGGTGTATGGCCGCCCGGCGACCGACCAGGAACTGGCGGAGACGCTGGAGCTCGACGTCGAGCGCATCGAGCAGGCGCGATCCGCCATCCCGCGGACGTCGTCGCTCGACAAGCCGATCGGCGAGGACGGCGAGAGCACCATTGGTGATCTCTTGCCCGATCCGCAGAGCGATGAAGTCGTCGATCAGGCGGTCACCAGCGCGATCCGCGATCAGATCCGGCGCAGCCTGGAGCACCTGACCGAGCGCGAGCGCGGTGTGTTGATCCTGCGCTTCGGCCTCGGTGGGCAGCAGCCGCAGACGCTGGCGGAAATCGCCGAGCACTACGGCATCAGCCGCGAGCGGGTACGTCAGATCGAAAAGGAAGCGCTGAGCAAGCTGCGCAAGTCAGATCTCATTCAGCTTGCCAACGCCGCCTAACCACAACCACCAGACAGAGCGAAGCAGAACCCCGGCGAGAATGACTCGCCGGGGTTTTTGTGCGCGCGGAGTTTTGGAGAACGATGACAGCGATCGGGGCTGGGCGTACTGCCCACGCGTCGATCGGCAACCCGCGCCAACGTTGATGACGTGCCGATTGACCGTCTCTCGCCCGCAGCCCGCTCGGGGGAACGTCGCTGACGTGCCGATGGGCGTGATCCTGCCCGCAGCCCGCCCAGGGGAGGGATGACGTGTCCCGAACCGGTCGTCGCCGGAGGCTCGCATGGGGAGCGTGATGTCGTGCCCCGAGCGGGTCGTCGTCCCGGCCCCGCCCGGGGATAAATGCCCGGGCTCCAACGGCGAAGCCCACTGAAGG